>CAIRAS010000431.1 GCA_903876615.1 uncultured Holophagaceae bacterium | reverse complement strand
TCCCACGATGGTCCCGTCAGGGCTGCTTGCCACCACGCGCTGGGTGTCATCCGGCATCCTCAAGAGGGTCAGATCCACTGTCGTTGTAGACGGGAGGGCCGGGGTCAGCGCGGCGGCCGGCTGGCCGGACCCATTCGTTGGGGCGGTCACCGCGGCGGGTGCAGATGATGCCCGAACCTGGATCCTTTCGATCCGCTCGACCTTGGCGCCCTTCGGGATCTGCTGCGCTGGCTTCGCGTTGGCGTCCGGCGCGCGCTCCAGGATCAGGCTCCCGTCCGCCTGGCGCGCTGCCGCTGCCGGTGTCTCCACCGTCGCCAGGGGTTTCGGGCGAAAGATCTTCCAGCCCAGTCCGATGCCGGCCGCGAAGATCAGCCCTGCGGCCAGAACCCATGCTCCTATTTTTGTGGTCCAAGTCACTGCCCACCTCTCATGGAAAGGGCGCCCAGGGAGCAAGTCCCGGCCAACGTGGCGAGCGCGGTGTTGTTGATGTGGTGCGGGGTCGTATCCCAGAACTCAACCCAGATCAGAATCAAGCCCATGGCAACAAATAGACCAAACGCGATGAGGCGAACCTCAGTTGTTCGGGTGGTGGGGTCTCCCAGGGAGATAACGTAGGTGCTGAGCTTGCTGAGGTGGTCACAGATCCAGGCCCACATATCGAATCTCCAGGAAGGGGCAGGTCATAGTCCAACTCCCCGAGATAGGGATCGGGGAGATACGGGTCAGGCACTGACGGTGATCTGGTCGGGGTTGAGCGCCATGACCGCCACGCGCTCGGCGTGGGGGATGACGATGCAGCCCTTGGACTCCTGACCGTAGTCAGCGTCGCCGGGCCCGTGGATGTAGAACCCATCACGCCCGTAGGACTCACCACTGGTCTGGGTCAGCTTGGCGCTCTCCGGACCCACCGGGGGGTGGTCGCCCCACGGGCCCACGCTGTAGGTCCCAGCAGGCAACGGCCCCGTGCTGTGGACGTCCTCCATGTCCGGATTGTTCTTGCCCTCCTGGCGCCCGGCCCACCCCTTGGCCACCTGGGTTCCATCGTCCTGGGTCATCAGGCCTGTGGTCTGGCAGTAGTTCAGGTTCACTTGGTACCTCCTACGGTGACAGCGCGGATGATCCAGCCGAACAGGCTGAGGAGCCCAGCGCCGATGAGTGTGAATACCAATGCCCGGGTGCTGCGGTGGGTTTCCTCCAGCGTGGACAGCCGCGACTCCATCCCCCCGCGCTTCTCCGCTTCCTCCCGCCGCTCCCTGGCGATCTCGTCCAGCTTGTCGTAGACCCGAACGAGCTGCGCGTCTACCTTTTCCATCATGGCCATGGCCATCGCCATGACCTGCTCGGGGTCTGCGGTCATGGCTTTCCTTTCAGCAGGGTCAAGATCTCCCTGGTGTCGGTGAGGATCTCTTCGCAGTCGGAATAGGTCTTGGCGGCCCGGTCATCGCTGGCCGCGGACTCCACCTTCTGGCCCACGATGATGATGCTGAGGAGCACCAGCTGCAGGAACGTCTGGGCGATCCAGGAGATGGTTGCCGCAAGGCCGGCGTGGAGGGCATCGGGCAGGCTGAGGCAGGCCAGGGCGGCGAAGGCATAGGCGCACCACATCGTGCCCACGCCATCGGTGATCTTGACGGCCAACCACGCGTTGAGGCGGGTGATCATGTCGGCGTCCCGTCTGGGTAGGTGGCGGGCAGCACGGGCAGCGCCCCGCCGCTCTTGACCACGGTGCGCAGGGCCGCCATGAACCGCTCGGCCCGGGAGGATGGGTTTCTCTTTGGGCTTCGTCATTAGAAATCGTTTATCTCAACGTAGCTGTGCAGGTCCACGCTGATGCCGGTCGCAAAGTTACCGCCGCCAGCAGACTTAATGCGGGGGATGCAGTAGTTGACGTCCCCCTGATACATATCGGCCACCGTGACCTGACCGATAGCGCCCATCACGGCGTTGCCGGCGCCGGAAGCCGAGACCTGCATGGTGGGTTGCTTGGGATACTGGAAGTTGAAGAACCAGGTCCCTCCATTATCGACGGCCGCGGCCGTCGAAATGATGGTCTGGCGCTGGGTCTGGCGTTGCATCCGCATAGGATTGGTGGTCGGAGCGTTGACGTAGGCCATGAGCTGGGTTGCGATGGGCCAGGAGCCAATGATGTTGTCCACGACCAGATACTGTGCGTTGGGGTTTCCGGTGCTGCTCATGGCCTCGCTGGATACCGGGACGATGGTGGCATTGGACGGCGCGGTGAGCGCGTAGATGGCTCCCACCGTTCCAGGCCCGGTTCCACCGGACAAATAGGCACCGATGGTCACGCCCAGTGGGATTCCGCTTCCGGTCAATCCCTGCCCGGAAGTGAAGGTGCTATTCCCTGCGCCCACAGGAACGGACCCGAGCACCAACTGGAGGCTGGCATTGATGGAGCCGGTGAACGTGCTGGCGTTGTCCACCTCGTAGCGCGTCACCCGGTTGATCACATTGCCAGACCCCAAGAGGATTAGGCCGTCCACCAGCACATTGACGGGATAGACACTGCCGCGAGTCGCCACCCACACGAAAGATGTGCCTGCCACGGCATTTGGGCAGCGCAGGGTGCAATTGCGGACATGGATGTCAATGGGACCAGAGATCGCCGAGATGAGCGGACCACCGTTCCCGCCGAAATCGATGATGCCGTGGCTGCTTGCAGACGGGTTGCCCAGGGTGATGAAGTCGCAGTGCTCGAAGGTGAAGGCCCCGAACATGATCTCGTCGGCCATGGCACAGGCTCCCCCATAGGCCGAGCCAGAATCGTTGGCGCTGCTATTGCCCACGAAAATTTTGCAGCCCCGGTAGTGGACGTTGGCGCCCCCCACGTTGATCCCATTGAAGGCCTGGCAGGAATCGAACAGGATGTCTTCACTCCCACCGTGGCAATCGATTGATCCCACTCCATTTCCGGATAAATAATTGGACGTGCAGATGGAATCATGGATGGTGATGGCCCGGGACGGCACGCCCCCCGCGACGCCGACCAACTCACTAATGGTGATGCCATGGCGCACGGTATCTGTGATGGCTTGGACGGTGCCCTTCTGGCAGGAGGCGAGCAGGATCCCATACTGGTATCCAGCAGTCGTGATCACCTCCGTCCGGATCGTGGCACCACGGATAAAGAAGTCGTAGCACTGCCAGAGACTGATGCCGCTCATATCGTTGTTGTCAACCTGCAGGTCCTCGATCCTCACGCCCGTGTTCAAGCTGACCAGGAGGCCCGGATTCAGGTTGGCTTGGGGGGCCTTAACCCTGAAGCTATTCATGCGGATGGAGGCCTGGGACAGGGCATAAAGCACGACGTTGGAGGCGGTGTAGGTCGGGGTTGCGCCCGAACAGTAAAGCGGGTCCCACACTGTGACCTGGGTTGGCGAATTGATTTTGGCGACCCGGCACCATTCCCCGGCGTTATAGCTGTGGCCATTGTTGGGAGACGTGCCAAAACTTCCAGCGGTCGGATTGTAAATGCAGAACACCTGTCCTTCCGTCAGATTGTGGGCAGCCACAAACGAGATAAGGGTGTCCCCCGGGCTGTTGGTGGATGCCAACGCCGGAAGCGTGGTCAGGACCCCCGGCGCGGCCGCGAGGACGGGGGAACCCGCTGCCCCCCCGTTGAAGGACGCGCCAGCAGCAGAGGCATCAATGATGCTGTCCTGGCCCTGACCCTGGACGTTCGAACCCTCCTCGAAGGTGATGGTGCTGGAGATCTTGAACGTTCTAGCGGGTAGGGCCTTGTTCTTGTTGCCACAGGTGGCCCACGCCAGAAGCGCGGCCGTGTCGTCAGTCGCCCCGTCCCCCACCGCGCCAAACATCTCCGGATAGATCGCCCCGAGTGCATTGATCTGGTGCTGGGTTTGCCCCACGGTTCCGGTGTATGGCAAGGTATCAGCCAGCAGCGCGGCCCCCTGCCCTGCGGCGGAGGAGGCGAGGGGCGCGAGGATCTGCGCGATCGTCAGCCCAGGGGTAACCATGTTCTGAATCTGGTTGGCCTGCTGCTGGGCGATCAAGGTCAGCCGATCCAGGGCGTTCTCGTGCGAGGCCGCAGGGAACGGGGAGTTGGGCACGTAATGGGTCTGCTGGGTGAGCGCAAAGTTCGGGGTGATGGTGATGGTCTGGTAGGCCGTGGGAGCCCAGGACGTGGTGATGGACCCGTTCCCGGAGAGGCCCGTGACGGCGCTGAGGCCGCCGGCCACGCTGTAGCCGGGCGTCCCGTTCAGCACCAGG
>CAIRAS010000430.1 GCA_903876615.1 uncultured Holophagaceae bacterium | reverse complement strand
TTTCTGCTGCACACCGCCGAGCTGCCGCCCTCCCTGGCCATGCTCCGCCACGCCAACCTGCCCCGCATCGTCGCGGTCGAGAACGCCGAACAGGCCGCCCAGGCCAAGGCCGGTGGCGCCTCCGCCCTGCTGGCCCGGGCTGGCATCGTGGCCACCCTGCGGTCCCTGGGCCTCCCCGTGATGGCCACCGCCGATACCGACGCCGAGGCCCGGCAGGCCATGGCCGACGGTGCCTTCGGTCTCCAGCCCCGCACGCCTTCCATGCTGGATTCCTCGCCGCTGGCCGCCTTCCGGACCCGCCTCATGGCCGGGCTTGACGCCATGGCCCAGTCCTTCATCCGGACCGGCGCCTGCACCATGCCCCGGCTGCGCATCCGCAACCTGGACCTGGCCTATCCCATCCAGCAGGGCGGTATGGGCGTGGGCATCTCCTGGGAGGGCCTGGCAGGGGCCGTGGCCGAGTCCGGCTGCGTCGGTCTGGTATCGGCCATCGGCACGGGCTACCACGGCTCCGCCAACCCCAAGATGCGCCTGGGCCGTCCCGACGGCACCGACTCGCTGAACCCCCCCAAGGCCCTCGAGTGGATCCTCCGCGCCGCCCGGGAGCGTTCCGAGGGCCGCGGCGCCGTGGGCGTGAACATCCTCTGCGCCATCGAGGGCTACGAAGCCGCCGTGAAGGCCAGCCTCGCCGGCGGCGCCCAGATGATCGTCTCGGGCGCCGGTCTGCCCCTGGCCCTGCCGGGCTACGTGGGCGATGCGGATGTGGCCCTGGTGCCCATCGTGTCCTCCGCTCGGGCCCTGAACCTGATCTGCAAGCAGTGGCAGCGGAAGTACAGCCGCCTGCCCGATGCCGTGGTGCTGGAAGGCCCCGAGAGCGGTGGCCACCAGGGCTTCAGCCACGACGGCTGCCTGGACCCCGCCCACACCCTGGAGAACATCCTGCCCTCCATCCTGGCGGAGCGGGACATCTGGGGCGACTTCCCGGTGCTGGTGGCCGGCGGCGTCTGGGACCACGCGGACATCCAGCGCTTCCTGACCCTCGGCGCCTCCGGCGTCCAGATGGGCACCCGCTTCATCGGCACCTTCGAGTGCGACGCCTCTCCGATCTTCAAGGAGGTCATCCTCCGCGCCAAGGCCGAGGACATCGGCCTCATGAAGTCCCCGGTGGGCCTGCCCGCCCGGGGTGTGCGCACCAGCCTCCAGCGCCGCATCGAGGCCGGCACCGCGCCCGCCATCCGCTGCGTCAGCAACTGCCTGTCCCCCTGCGGCCACGGCAAGGGCGCCGCCGCCGTGGGCTACTGCATCGCCGACCGCCTGGCGGATGCCATGCAGGGTGACCAGGAGAACGGCCTCTTCTTCACCGGCAGCAACGGTGCCAAGCTGCGCGACCTCATCAGCGTCCGCGACCTCATCGAGGAGCTCACCCAGGATCCGGGCCTGCAGCGGCTCTACGCCTGATTGCTGAAACCGGGGCAGCGACCCGGACTGAGTCATTCGCCCTCGGCATCTTGTGACCTAGGTTCTTTACCCAGGGTCAGCACCTGTCGATAAGACAGCTGGGACGGTCCCCCGTCCCGCGTGTCTGGGGTCTGCATGTCCGGTGGCCGCCGGGACTGTCCGGCAACTCAGAGGGGGCGCCCTTCCAGGTTTCGCCTGCTCCTCCTGGCGGGGGCGGGGTGCCTCTTCGCCCTGGCCTCGGCCCAGGATCCCCAGGAGGTCCGGCTCATCCCGCCCCCCAAGCGGCGCCCTGAAGGGTTCCGGGCGCCGCCCTACGAAGACCGTCAGCTTGAGCGGCACCTGGACGAGCTCGGGTGGCGGGGCGGCCAGCCCACGCCGGAGCACCAGGCCTACAAGCAGCAGGTGGCCACAGCGCACCTGCTGCGGTTCGCGGGCTCCTTCCGGGAGCCGCTGGCCGGGGGACCCGAACGACCCGCGATCCAGTCCTCGAACACGGTCACCTGGTCCTGCATCGGCCCCACCAAGGGCGTCTCCACCTACTCCGGAATCAACAACCCCGACATCGACTCGGGCCGCATCGCCCCCAACGGCCTGGCGCTCTCCCCGGACGGCAAGACCCTGTATCTGGCTTCCTCCAACGGCGGGCTCTGGAAGACCACCACCGCGGACCAGCCGAACGCCGATGCCACCTGGACCTGGACGCCCCTGACCGACTCCCTGCCCATGGCTTCCTCTACCGGGAACATCCCCCTGGGGGCGGTGGCCCTGTCGCCCAGCGGCGGCACCCTGTTCATCGGCTCCGGGGACTTCGCGGCCAGCTACGGCAAGGGCTTCTTCCGGAGCACCGACGGCGGCACGAGCTGGACTGAGACCTCCAAGGTCAACCTCTGCGGGCTCTACGCCTCCGACTACATCTCGTGCATCTTCCCCGTGAACGAGACGACGCTCCTCGCCGGCGGCAATGCCGGGCTCTTCCGGTCCACGGATGGCGGCGCCTCCTTCGGCAGCGATGCCACGGGGAACCGGGTGCTGGGACCCAATGGCTATGGCGACCGCATCTGGTCCGTGGAGCAGGTGGGCAGCTCGTCCCAGAACCTGGTCGCCAGCCTCCAGATCACGGCGACTCCGAATACCGGCACCGCCTGGTATTCCTCCGATGGCGGCATCACCTGGACTCAGGCGACCCTCTCCGGCACCAGCCCCACCTCCGTGGCGAACATCGGCCGCATCACCCTCAGGAGCAACAAGGCCTCAGGCAACCTCAATGTCTGGGGCATCGCCCAGATAACGCCTGGCCGGACCATGTTCAAGGGTGTCTTCCTCAGTACGGATGGTGGCCGCAACTACACCCTCGTACCCGATGCCACGGTCCCCGCAGCGCTGTTCAAGAGCGCTGGCGGCACGGATGGGGAGCAAGGCGAGTACAACCAGTGCCTGGCCGTGAGTCCGACCGAGACCTCCGTCGCCACCACCAAGGTCTTCACGGGCAGCAACCTGGGCTTCTACCGGTCCACCAATGGGGGCTCCACCTGGACCTGGCTGACCGGCTGGTACACCTGGGCAGGCCTGCCGGTCTACTCCCATGCCGACAAGCACGCGGCGGTCTGGTCCCCGGACGGGTCCACCCTCTACGTAGGGACTGACGGCGGACTCTCGGTGTTCTGGGACCCCTTCCGCGCCACCCCGCCCATCCGGCAGACCGGCAATCCGCCCCTCACCGACAACACTTTTGTGGACAACCGGCACAACGAGGGCCTGAGCACCCACCTGGTCTATCACCTGGGCTCCACGGCGGCCACCAACCCGGTGGGTTCCAACGACCGGGTGACCATCGGCCTCCAGGACAACAGCACCCGGCGCCGTACCGGCGCGACCCTGGCCACCAGCACCCAGTTCGATGAGGCCTACGCCACGGGCGATGGCTTCGGAACCCTGATCCACAAGCTGGATGGCAACAAGATCATCGCCTCGGGCTACAGCGTGAACCTGGGCTACAGCACCGACGGCGGAGACACTTTCCACGACGGGAACGGCGGCATCGACGTAACCGGTGGCGCCCCTTTCCACACCCGGGTGGAACCGGGGCGGGCCGATGCCACCAGCAACACGGCCTACACCGCCACCAGCTACAAGCTGCACAAGTCCACCAACTTCGGGCAGTCCTGGGTCCCCTGCAGCATGGTCGGCTTTCCCAGCAGCTACCCGTCGCCCTACATCCGGAACTTCAATACCTCCTCGCTGGATCCCAACAAGCTGGCCATCGTGGATGCGACCCACTGCTGGATCAGCGCCGACGGTGGCGCCACCTGGACCGACAAGGGCGCCGTCTACGCCGCGGGCGGAGTGGAAGTCGCCCTCAGCTACATCTGGTTCGACACCACCAACGACAACATTCTCTACGCCGCTTCGGCCTACGCCGGCTGGGGCCCCACCATCCAGCACCTCTGGCGCTCCGCAGATGGGGGCACCACCTGGCAGAACATCGAGGGTGCCGGCTTCCCCTCGGGCAACGGCGTGACCTTCGGGGGGCCGGTCCACATCATCCAGAACGATCCCACGAACCACACCACCCTCCTGGCTGGCACGGACTTCGGGATCTATGTCTCCACGGACTCGGGGGCCACCTGGTCCCGGTACGGGGTGGGCCTGCCCATGGTCGGGGTTCCCGATTTCTACATCGCCCCCGACGCCAGCTTCATCCGGGCCGCCACCTATGGGCGCGGCGTCTGGCAGTCCATCGGTCCCCCCCAAACGCCAGCCATCCTGGCTCAGCCCGCCGACACCACCGCCTACATCGGCCTGGACACGGCTCTCACGGTGCAGGCCAGCGGCGCCCGCGCCTTCCAGTGGCAGGTTAACCCGGGGTCGGGCTATGTCGACCTCACGAACGGCGGGGTCTACGCCGGTGCCACTGCGGCCTCCCTGCTCATCACCGGGGTCCCGGCCAACCTGAATGGCTATCGCTACCGGGTCGTGGTGACGGGCGCCACGGGGGCTGTCCCCTCGAGCGTCACTTCCACTGCGGCCCTGCTGACCGTGGTCCCGCCGCCTTCGCCCAGCATCCAGACGCAGCCGGTCAGTGTGACCATCGCCGCGGCTGGGGCTGCCACCTTTACCGTCGGTGCCAGCTATGTCAGCTCCTACCAGTGGCAGGTGAACACGGGTGCGGGCTTCACAAACCTCAGCAATGGCGGGGTCACCAGCGGCGCCACCACGGCGACCTTGACCCTCAACGGGGTCACCCTCGGCATGAGCGGCTACCAGTATCGGGTCGTCCTCACCGGTTCCGCCGCGGCCAGTCCGCAGGTGATCACCTCTGACCCAGCGAGCCTGACCGTGGTGACGGCGCCCAGCTTCACCAGCCAGCCCGCCAGCGCCACCATTGCCACCGGCGCCAACGCCACCTTCGCCGCCGCGGTGACTGGTGCCACGTCCTATCGCTGGCAGTCGAAGCTCGGAGCAGGGGCCTGGACCGATGTGAGCGACGGCGGGGTCTACTCCGGGGCGACGACGACCAGCCTCACCATCACCTCGGCCACGGCGGGCATGGACGGCACGACCTACCGTCTGATCGCCACCGGCGCCCTCGCCCTGACGACCATTTCCAGCACGGTGACCTTGGCCGTCAGGGATACGGCGGCCATCACGGTCCAGCCCGCCGACGCCAGCAGCACGTTCAACTATCACGCCATCTCCCTCTTCACGGTGTCGGCCACCGGCTATGGCCTCACCTACCAGTGGCAGATGAACACCGGGAGTGGCTGGGCGAACGTCACGGACAACGTGAACTACAGCGGGATGACGGGTTCCGCCCTGTCGATCTGGGTGGCCACGACCATGACCGGCAACCAGTACCGGGTCATCGTGACCGGCACGGTGGGGGCGCCGGTCACTTCCAGCGCGGCGGTCCTGACCGTCATCTGCACGCCCGCCATCAGCAGCCAGCCCGTGGACCGGGCCATCGACGTGGGGGGCAACACCACGTTCAGCGTGGTGGCCGGCTCGGCCCTGTCCTACATCTGGAAGGTGAACACCGGCTCGGGCTTCACCACCATCTCCAGCGCCGCTGGCGTCTACGCCAACTGGTGGTCGGCCACCCTCACCATCAGCAATGCCACCGCGCCGATGAATGGCTACCTCTACGAGGTCCAGATGCTGGGCTGCGGGTCGCCGGCCGCTTCGACCTATTCGACGCCCGTCACCCTGTCGGTTGGGGCGGCACCGGGTATCTCTGCTCAGCCGGCCAACGCCACGGTGGCGACCGGTGGAAACACCAGCTTCTCCGTGACGGCGACGGCGGCGACCTCCTATCAGTGGCAGGTGAACCCCGGTTCAGGCTTCACCAACCTCAGCAACGGCGGGGTCTACAACGGCGCCACCACAGCCACCTTGAGCCTCGTCGGCGCCACCTTGGGCATGCACGGCTACCAATATCAGGTGATCGTCGGCGGCGTCATCGCGCCGACCGTCACCTCCAGCGCCGCCACCTTGACCGTGCTTGCTCCGCCAGCCATCACGGCCCAGCCGGGCAACGCGGCGGTGACGGCCGGGGGCAACACCAGCTTCACCGTCAGTGCCACCGGGGCGGGCCTCAGCTACCAGTGGCAGGTGAGCAGCGGCGGGGCCTTCGCCAACGTCACCAACGGCGGGGTCTACTCGGGCGCCACGTCGGCGACGCTGTCCATCACCGGCGCCACGGCGGGCATGGGTGGCACCCAATACCAGGTGGTGGTGACCGGCACCGTGGCTCCGGCGGCCACGTCCAGCGTGGCCACGCTGACCGTGAACACGGCGCCGGCCATCACGGCCCAGCCGGGCAACGCCACAGTGACGGCGGGGGGGAACACCAGCTTCAGCGTCAGCGCCACGGGGACCGGCCTCGGCTACCAGTGGCAGGTGAATACGGGCGGCGGCTTCGCCAACGTCAATAACGGTGGT
>CAIRAS010000429.1 GCA_903876615.1 uncultured Holophagaceae bacterium | reverse complement strand
TGAAAGGCGTGGACGAGCTTGGCGGCACCATGCGGCTGGGCGGCTGGCCCTGCAAGCTGGCCGAGGACAGCTTCGCCTACCGCGCCTATGGCGTGCGCGAGATCAACGAGCGCCACCGGCACCGCTACGAGTTCAACCACGAATACAAGAAGGCCCTGGAGGCCAAGGGCCTGGTCTTCACCGGCATGAGCCCCGACGGGGTCTTCGTGGAGATCGTGGAGCTGAAGGACCACCCTTACTTCCTGGCCTGCCAGTTCCACCCCGAGTTCAAGAGCCGCCCCCTCAGCCCGCACCCGCTGTTCACCGCCTTCGTGAAGGCCAGCGCCGAGAACCGGGGCTGAGTTAGCCCGACTCGCACCCTCTTCAATGGCGAAAGGCTACGCCATCGAGTGCAGCCCCACCAGGTTGCCCTCGGGATCCACAACCAGCGAGATGAAGCCGTAGGGCCCGATGGCCATCTTCGATCGGTGGATCTGCCCTCCGGCGGGCAGGACCCGGGCCTCCTCCACGGCGCAGTCCCCGCAGTGAAAGTAGACCAGGGTGCCGGAGCCGCCGCAGGGCACCCCGGCCAACCGCACCAGCGCCCCGGGCGTGCCGTAGCGGGTCTGGTCGCCAGGGAAGGCCCACATCTCCATGTCCGGTGAGGGCACGCCAAGCGGCTGCAACGTGACCTGAAGGACCGCCTCGTAGAAGACCTTGGCGCGGTCCATGTCTTTCACGTAGATCTCAAACCAGACCACCGGATTGCCGCTCATGGGTGCCTCCTGTCCTCATCCTGCAATGAAAATAGCCACCGGCATTGGCGCGAAGCTAGGGCCAAAAGCCGTTCTCGCCGTTCATCGCCGTCCATCACTGGTTTCAAAAGTGTTTTGTAACCAGTGATGGACGATGATACACGGTGATGCCAGCACCCCCAGCCCCCCACACGCGCCCGCCGACAGGTAGGCTTGGTCTGCTTCGGGCATCGTTCGGTGGCTGTATAGCCGGTACCCCCTGCCCTTATTATGGGTCGTGTATTCCCATCTCCATGCGGTGAAGAGGGCCTTGGGCTTGCTGGCCCGTGGAGAAAGTCACCCCCGGGGGTCTATATTCAGCGTGGTATTGGGGTTGAACCCGTGCTGGGTGAGGCCATGACTTTCTTATCCTGTTCGGGGTGTTCAGCCACCCCCTTCCCTGTTAGCGCCGCATCGTCCTGTTTCCCGTCCAAACCCGTTTCGGCCAGAACATCACTCCAAGTGCCTTTGAGGTTCCCCTGGACGCGTCCGTTCTGGTCGAGGATGAATTGGAATCGGGAGAGCTGTTCAAAAGTCTCTCCTGACTCTGGAAGGGGCCAGCGATAGGTCGGATCCTTTTCCACCTTCCAGGTGGCCGGATCCAATTCCAGCCAGCGAAGGCTCGCCGGGGAAACGGCCCAACGAGAGAGCATCTCCCGAGAAGCAGCCTTACCGGCCAAGCGGCTGACCTCAATCGCTGCCGGAATAACCTCAGGACTCCTGGTGACAAGGAGCAAAGTCCCGTTTGCCGTCGGCTGCATAGCGAGCAGATAGTGATTCATGGCGCCAAGGCGGGGAAAGTCTTCCGCATTGAGACCCTCGAGGTTGATTACTCGTTTACACCGCCCATCCTCGGTGCTGAACGCCCATAAAATGGCTGTTTTTGAAGAAGCCAAAATAACGTAGTCACCAACCGATGCAGGCGCCCACAGGCTTGGGTGAAGCCCCGGTATCGTGACTTCGCAGATGTACCTGGGGGCCAAGGGCTTCGGTTCATCCACCCCACGCGCGGATTCCTCATGTATGGGGATGGTTGCGCGCCTAGTTGCCAGGCCTGAAAAGGGTGAGGGCATGTCGACGAGGGAGTCCAGCAACAGGCGCTCCCCCCTCAAACGGAATATCGCCGCGAAAGAGGCCTGCTCCCTTTCTGTAAATCCATCGGCCCAATTCAAGGCCAGGTAGCAACCCTCTTTTTTAAGGGGGAAAAGAAATAACGGAATTCCTCCAGCACAATCCACTTCCGCCATACGCTCCCACAGAGAGCCTCGGTTCACTAGACTTCTCCGGTTGAACCAAATTCTCTCCCGTTCACCATCTATCGCAAAAGAGAGGGCGAAGATCGTTCCATCGGAAATGCTCCAGCCATTTCCCCCACTAGGTGGAGGAGGGATTGCTTCTGTGCGACCGTTAAGGATCACCTTCGCGGGACTCCCGGGTAATAAGGGGAGATGGGCCCAACCACCCCCATCCATCCACACGACCCGATCCGACAACTTAGGTGGTGGTGGCATTCCTTGAGCGTTCAAACCCGTCAAACCTATCAAAATCAACCATGCGATTAAGAAGGCCTGATAGGGTATAAAGTAAAATTGGTCCCTGCGAAGCTTTAGGAACATCAGACTTCCTTCGCTTCTTTTTGTTGGAAATGATCACGTTTTATACTACTGGTAGACTCTTGATCGCATGCCCACACTTCCGTGCAAAGTTTTAGATAGCACTGATACGTGGGATTCTTTGCTATACATTTCTCGTAGTTGCACTGCGCGGCGTCGTAGCAGGGACCATCGTTCGTCGGCACACGTGGGCATGGGACCTGGGCGGAGGCTGAGATGCAGCCTTCAACCAAAGCAACTGCGATCAGAGTTCTGATTAACCTCATGAGTTCCTCCTGGATTGTATTGAGAACTTACCCCCCCCCTAGAGTCTGTCAACCTCGCTTCTTTATACAAAAATCTAGACATCCCGATCATCGGCATTGCGGATGCCGCAACCGCTGCCATAACTAGCCTTCGGACTGCACGGTCCAAGGAAGTCAGGAAGCCTTGTTCAGGTCTAGAGAGTGGTGTGCATATCAGTGCGTCGTATTTGTTAACTGCGGAGAAACGGCGAGGAACAGTGAAATCGACCCAGGCTGTGGCTTGACGTCGGATCGCGCTCTTTCAGCGGCATCTGCGTCCTCTGCTCTGTGGTTCGGCTATTGATCTTTAGCGGATGGGGCTTCCACCGCCCCGGTATTCCCTTGGACACCCATTTGGGGACAATCCCCTGAGAGGTGCCAATGAAGAAGAAGGAAGATACCCAGCCGGTAGGGGCAGCGGAGGGAGGCCGTAGGCCGAC
>CAIRAS010000428.1 GCA_903876615.1 uncultured Holophagaceae bacterium | reverse complement strand
CCAAGGAGGACATCGTAGAAGCCCTCCAGGCTGGCGTGAACAACTACGTGGTGAAGCCATTCACCCCGGAGACCCTCAAGGAAAAGATCGAGTCCCTCCTCGGATAGGAGCAGGCCATGGATCAGTCCGAAATCGATGCCCTCCTCGCCGGAGGGACGAAGTCGCCGAAAAAACCCGAGATCAGCGCCCCCGTGAAGGACCCGGTACCGGTCCCACCGGTGCTCGCCGCGGAGCCCCACGCGGAGCCGAAAGCGGACGGCAGCGGCCACGTGATCTCCGAGCTGGACACGGTCACCGCCGTCACCGAGCGGGAGTCCAACAAGGTCATGGATCAGCTGGACCAGATCGGCCAGCTCGTGAACCGCCAGCAGCTCCTCATCACAGAGATCATGGCCCACGAAGGCGCCCAGGCGCCCGACATCCAGAATGTCATCCACCAGGTCATGAGCGCCGGCAAGGAGATCCAGGACAAGGTCTTTGAGGCCATGGACCTGATGCAGTTCCAGGACATCACCCGCCAGAAGCTGGAGCGCATCCTGCACCACCTCCGCCAGATTCACGACTACATCGTGGACCTGCTGGGCACCGGCCTGAAGAGCGAGTCCCAGCGGCCCTCCATCAGCCACACCATCGCGCAGACAGGCACCACGCCCGACGAGAACAAGGCCCACGCGGACGCGGTGATCGAGGCCTTCAAGTCCAAGAAGAAAGGGTGACCCATGGCCGTCGAGTCAGCCCAGACCCTGCTCACCACCGAGTTGGTGCCTTCGGGCCAGCTGGTGACCTTCACGCTCGATAGCGTGGAGTTTGGACTGGACATCGACCGGGTGCAGGAGATCACCCACCGAACTGATATCACTCCGATCCCTGGCAGCCCCAGCTTCATCCTGGGCGTCATCAACCTGCGCGGCCTGATCATCCCGGTCATCGACAGCCGCGTCCGGTTTCACCTCGCGCCCCAGGAGACCACGACCAAGACCCGGATCATCGTGCTGCGCCTGGCCAGTGGGCCCACGGGCCTGCAGGTGGACTCCGTGGCTGAGGTGGTGCGGCTCGAGGACCACACGGTCCGCGAGACCCCGCCCCTGGTGGCAGGCATTCGCGCCGAATACCTGGCGGGCATGGTCACCGTAGGCACCCGGCTGATCACCCTGATCCACCTGGAGAAGCTCCTGGACAGCGCCGAGTTCACCCGTCGCGACGAGTTCGATGACCTGGGCCTGGCCGGCACCATCGGCGGCACTGACACCGACGATGACACAGACCTCGAGGAGGACGGCCAGCCCTACGTCACCTTCCGCCTGGGGCGGGAGTCCTTTGGGATCGCCCTGCACGAGGTGGAAGAGATCGTCGAGCTGCCGCCGGTAACCAAGGTGCCGGATGCGCCCGACTACGTGCTGGGGGTGATCTGCCTGCGGGATCACGTCATGCCCCTGGTGGACATCTCCGAGATCCTCTCCATCCAGCAGGAGGGGGCGGAGCGGAAGCGCGACATGGTGGTGCTGCTCTCCTTTGGCAGCGCGAAGATCGGCGTGGTCGTGGACGAGATCCAGGAGATCCTTCGGGTGCAGGAGGGCCAGACCCTGCCACCACCCCAGACCCTCTCCGAGGCTGAGCGCGAGCACCTGAGCGGCATCCTCCTGCTGCCAGGCCGAATGGTAAGCCTCATCAACGTCCTGAAGATCATCACGGGCGACGACCAGGAGAAGATCGCAGCCCTGGGCCAGGGTCTGGGCTTGGCGGACAACCGCACCCAGGAAGTAGCCCCCAGCCTGGAACTGGTCGTCTTTCGCCTCGGACCCGAGAACTACGCCCTGCGGCTCCATGAGGTGCGCGAGATCGTCATGGTGAGCCAGATCACACCGGTGCCCCGGGCCCCCGAGTTCGTGGATGGCGTGCTGAATCTGCGGGGCGAGGTGATGCCCGTGGTGGACCTCCGCACCCGCTTTGGTCTCGACCGCGTGGAGGCAACCAGCATCTCCCGCATCCTCATCACCAGCATCGGCGGGGTGTTTACCGGCCTCGTGGTGGATGCGGTCGACGAAGTCCGTCCCGTAGAGCTGAGCCGCTTCGGCCCGCCACCCGCCGTCACCGCCGTGGGGGCCAACCGCTACATCGAGAAGGTCGCCCGCCTCGATACCAGCATGATCTTCCTGCTGGAGCTTCAGCAGCTCCTGACGGACACGGAAACAGGCCAGCTCCAGAACCTCCAGGGACGCCGCAGTGCGGCCAGCCGAACGGGTGAGCCATGAGTGATTTCGCCCTGGACGACCCCAGCTTCTATGAGGACTTCCTCGTCGAGGCCCAGGAGCACTTCGAACAGATCGAGACCAACTTTCTCGCCCTTGAGGAGGCCCCGGGAGACCTTGACCTCCTGAACGCCATCTTCCGCAGCGTCCATACCATCAAGGGGGCCGCAGGCTTCCTGGGACTCACGAAGGTCCTCTCGGTGGCCCACATGGGCGAGAACGTGCTGGACGACCTGCGCAAGGGCCGCATGGAGCTCAGCGATCGGGTCATGGAGCTGCTCTTCGAGACCGTGGACCTGCTCAAGGTGCTTGTGGACGACGTTGGCATCCAGGTCCGGAAGCAGGGCGAGCCCCAGGACCCCGATCCCACCGAGCTGCTCCAGAACCTCGAATCCCTCAAGCGGGGCGAGAAGGCGGCCCCAGTCGCCGCTGCTCCAGTGGCGCCCGCCCCCACGAGTGTGCTCCAGGTGCCGCCGGTTCTGGCCGGGGTCAGTGAGGCAGGCAGAGCCGCTGCGTTTGCTGCGGTCACCGAGGGCAAGACGGTGGTCGGCGTGCATGCCGAGCTCGGAGGCGCCATCTACGGCACCGCGTTCAATCCGTTTTCGCTCTTCCAGGTGGCGGAACTGGTGGGGCGCCCGCTCCATCGGCAGCTCATTCCCCGCGAGCCCCTGGTGGACTTGGACTCCTTCGATCCCCGGTCCTTCCACCTGGATCTGGTGATGCTCATCGAAGTCACCGAGCCCATGGAAGAGGTCAAGAAGGTCTTCGGTGCCGTCACCCACGCCACCATCACCTTCCATCCCCTGGCCCTTGGTCCCGCAGCGCCGCCGGTGGTCGTGGCCGCACCAGAACCTGAAGCCGCTGCAGACACAGCCCCTCTCGACCTGGCCTCTCCAGATGTTGCCGTCCCCGCCGAGGACCGACGCAAGAGTGGCCGCCGGGGCAATGACGACAAGGGCGCTGGCGACACCATCCGGGTGAGTCAGGCCAAGCTCGAGCAGTTCATGAACATCGTGGCGGAGCTGATCATCAGCAAGACCATGATCAGCCACCTGGTGGAGCGTCTGGTGCCGATGGTCAACGGCCATCCGGCTGCTGGTGTCGCCAAGGAACTGGCCCACGCCTCGGTCTACCTGGACCACGTGAGCAAGGAGATCCAGGCCTCGGTGCTGGGCATCCGCATGGTGCCCGTGAAGACGGTGTTCTCAAAGTTCCCACGCATGCTCCGGGATCTGGCCAAGGCCAGCGGGAAGAAGATCGATCTGCAGCTGGTGGGCGAGGACACCGAGATCGACAAGAGCATCATCGAGGAGCTGGGCGACCCGATGATCCACCTGATCCGTAACAGCGCCGACCACGGCATCGAATCGCCGGAAGTGCGCCTGAAGGCGGGCAAGTCCGAGACCGGCACGGTGATTCTGCGCGCCCGCCACGAAGGCGACAGCGTGGTGGTCGAGATCGAGGACGACGGCAAGGGCAT
>CAIRAS010000427.1 GCA_903876615.1 uncultured Holophagaceae bacterium | reverse complement strand
GCCCGTGAGGGGGTTGATCTGGTGGCCGGCGGTGATGCAGTCCTTGGCGCAGGCGTCGATGCAGCGGCCGCAGCCCTTGCAATACTCCGGCAGCAGGAAGGGTTTAGGTCGTTCTTTGAGGGCCATGGGGCCTCCGCGGCGGGACTGTGGTCCCTCTTGCGCTGAAGTGTCGAGCCCGTTCCGTGTGCCTGGGATCACAAGCGACCATCGACGCAGACCACCGAAGACCGATGGGCACAGAAGTCACCCCTGGCAGGGCGGTCTGTGCCTGTCTCCGCCCGGACCCCTACTCGGCTCCCATAGAAACCCAGAAAAGGAGGCCTGGACTGCCACAGAGGGGCAGGCCCAAGGCACCTACCGGAGGCTTGCTGATGTCATCCCCTTCATCCCCTTCATCCCTGTCAAAAAAAGCTTTGAAACAGGGATGCAGGGGATGAAGGGGATAACTGCAAAAGCCTGAGCAGTGTCCCTGGGTGTCGCCTAGGTCTTACCGGTCGCCCCAGTGCAGTTTCTGGCGGAGGAGGGCAAAAAAGTCCAGGCCGGGCTTCTGGAGGAGGGTGATGCGGCTTCCGGCCTGGTAGAGCCGGACCTCGTCGCCGGGCAGCACCCGGTGGCCCACCTGGCCGTCCAGGGTGAGGTGCGCGTCCTCGGCGTCCATGAGGGTGATGCTGATGGGCCAGCGGGCCGGCACCACCGAGGGGCGCAGGGTCAGGGTGTGCGGGCAGATGGGGGCGATGACGAAGGCTTCCAGGCTGGGGTGCATGATGGGCCCGCCCGCAGACAGGGCGTAGGCCGTGGAGCCCGTGGGCGTGGCGACGATGAGCCCATCGGCTTTCATGGGGCCCGCATCCTGGTCCCCCACCCGCAGGCGCATGTCCATGATCCGGGCCAGGGCGCCCTTGGCCAGGACGGCGTCGTTGAGCACGGGCTGGCGAGCCAGACGGGAGCCGTTCCGCCAGAGTTCGGCCTCCAGCATGGGCCGCACGTCTGGCACCAGCTGGCCCGCCAGGAAGGCCTCCACGGCCTCCACGGCGCCGGACACGGGATGGGCGGTGAGGAAGCCCAGGGAGCCGAGGTTGATGCCCAGGATCGGGGTGCCGCGCAGGCCCACGCGGCGGGCGGCGTAGAGCAGGGTGCCATCCCCGCCGAGGACCAGGCAGAGGTCCGCGGGGGGCTCGCCGGAGCCCAGGTCCGGATCCACGCGCAGCCGCGCCGGATCCAGGCCCGCGAGGGCCCAGGCCTCTTCGATGCCGGGCTCTCCGACGATCTCCCAGCCGGCCTGGAGGAATTTCGGCAGGGCGTCCCGCAGGGTAGAGGCCAGGTGCTGGGATTTGACCTTGGCCACGAGAATCAGTCGCTGGAGCATGCCCACACTCTAGCCGCATCCAACGCTATCCTTGATCACATGGTCTCAAAAATGGCATCCCTCTCTCAGACGGCCCGTCGCTGGCTCCGTCGCAGCCTCCTGATCGTTGCCATCCTCTCGGGCGTGGGAGCCCTCGCCATGGCGGTGTCCTGGTCCTTCATGTCCCGGGACGCTGACAGCTTCCTCACGATGTTCGCGCTGCGGGTGCCGAAGACCATCACCAAGGTCCTCGATCAAAGCGGCAACGTCATCGGCATCTTCGCCGAGGAGCACCGCGTGGTGATCCCCTATGGCGACATCCCCAAAGCCTTCGTCAACGCGCTGGTGGCCACGGAGGACACGGACTTCTGGGACCACAGCGGCATCTCGCCCCGGGGCTTCCTCCGCTCGGGCGTGAACTTCGTCACCAGCTTCGGCCGGCGCCGGGAGGGCGGCTCCACCCTCACCATGCAGCTCATCCGCACCGTGACGGCCAAGCGGCAGAAACGCCTGGACCGCAAGCTCAAGGAGATCATCCTGGCCCGCAAGCTGGAGAAGGCCTACTCGAAGAAGCAGATCATGGAGATGTACGCCAATGAGGTCTACTTCGGCGGCGGCCGCTACGGCATCGAGGCCGCGGCGGAGTTCTACTTCGGCAAGAGCGCTCCGCAGCTCAATGTGGAGGAGTGCGCGCTGCTGGCGGGCCTAGTCCAGAATCCGAACTGGTACAACCCCTACAACCCAGATCCCAAGGCCCGGGCCGCGGCCAAGTCCCGCCGGAACCACGTGCTGATCCGCATGGTGAAGGAGGACTACCTCAAGGCCGCCGAGGCCGGGCCACTCATCGAGAAGCCCATCCGCCTCGCCCGGGAGAACGCCCGGGAAGAAGCGATCGCACCCTACGTGGTCGAAGAGGTCCGCAAGTACCTCTATGAGAAGTACGGCCGCGACCAGGCCCTGAACGGCGGCCTGGAAGTCACGACCACCGTGAACAGCCTGTGGCAGGAGACGGCCAACGAGGCGATCCGGGTGGGGCTCAAGGCCGTGGACCGCCGCCGCGGCTTCCGCAAGGAGGCCGTGCAGTTCGTGGGCGACCCCGAGACGACCCAGCTCAATGGCTGGAAGCGCTACTTCGAGAACGGCGACAGCATCCGCGGCGTGATCCTCGGTTGGAAGGGCGGCAAGGCCCTGGTGCGCATCGGCAAGACCGAACTGGAGGTGCCCGAGGCCGCCTTCGCGTGGGCTGGCAAGGACATCCAGAAGCTGCTGCCCCGGGGCGCCGCGCCCCTGTTCAGCGTCAAGTCCGCCCAGGACGGGACGCCGAGAAGCCTGGAGCTGGACCAGGAACCCCAGGTCGAGGGGGCCCTCATGGCCGTGGATCCCTTCACCGGCGAGATCCGCGCCATGGTTGGCGGCTATGACTTCAACCGCTCGAAGTTCAACCGCTCCACCCAGGCGTTGCGCCAAGTGGGCTCGACCATGAAGGCCTACGTCTACGGCGCGGCCCTCACCGGCGGCAAGACGCCCGCCACCATGCTCCAGGATGTGCCCACGCGCTTCCTGGACACCGTGGACTTCCTCACGGTGACCCACCCGGATGGCAGCTCCGAGTTCAAGCCGCTGCGAGCCGGGGTGAAGCCCTACGAGCCCCGTAACTACGAGCGGGACTTCTGGGGACCCATCATCCTCTGGGAGGCCCTGCGGGACTCCCGCAACGTCCCGGCGGTGCGTACCCTCGAAGAGACTGGCGTCATGAATGTCATCGACTTCGCCCGGAAGTGCGGCCTCACCGGCACCATCCCGCCCTATCCCAGCATGGCCCTGGGCTCCGCGGACCTGACGTTGCGGGAGATGGTGCGCGGCTACGCCACCATCGCCAACGGCGGCCTGCAGTCGCCCGCCCCCTTCTTCATCAAAAAGATCACGGACCGCACCGGCAAGGTGCTGGAGAGCCACGGCAGCACCGCCAGCGAGCAGGTGCTGGATCCCCAGAGCACCTTCCAGCTCATCCTGTGCCTCCAGGGCGTGGCCAACGCGGGCACGGGCGCCCGGGCCGGCGCCGAGCTGCAGTGGCCCGTCGCTGGCAAGACCGGCACCACGGACGAGCACACGGACGGCTGGTTCATCGGCTTCTCCACCAAGGTCGTCTGCGGCGTCTGGGTGG
>CAIRAS010000426.1 GCA_903876615.1 uncultured Holophagaceae bacterium | reverse complement strand
TGACCTTGTCATCGGCGGAATCCACCTGGAAGCCGAGGCTGGCGTTGAAGGAACCCATGGAGGCCACTCTCTGGTCCACGGTGTAGGGGTGCTCCAGCTCCACGATGCCCTTGCCCTCGTCCTCCTTCTCCGTGGTGAAGAGCAGGCGGTTGTACAGCGAGGGCAGAATGGGATTGATCTCCATGTCGCCACCCAGGCCCACATAGAAGCGTCCATCAGCCTGCACACCGTAGCCGCTCTCGCCAAGGGCCAGGGGGAAGCCCCATAGGTTCACGTGAGGACGGTCCGCCGAGCTGGACCAACGCGACCCCTTGAAGTCGAGGGAGAGGTCCTCGTGGCTGCCCTCGATGCCGCCACCGCTGGCTTCCATCACCAGGTGGTCGAAGGCGATGGAGGGGAGCGCCGCGCCCGCGATGTCGAAGTCGAAGCGACCCGTGAAGTCCATGTTCGTGGGATGCAGGCGGGCTGCGTCCATCACCATGTCGATGCCCACGAGCCGGGTCTTCACAGCCATGGGACCGCTGGGCGTGTTCGTTGTGATCTCGATCTGCTCCGCCCCGTTCTGGGTCAGGTGGAAGGAGATGGGCGCCTTGAAGTCCACCAGCAGGGGCTTGGCCGTGAGCTCCATCTGCCCCTTCACCAGGGGGCCGCTCAGCAGGGCTCCCTCCAGGAAGTGGAGGTCGAAGGGCTCCAGCCGGACCGGCGTGATGTGCAGGTTGACAAGCTTCGTGAGGTTCACGCCAACGGAGCCGCTGAAGGCGCCGTTCCCTTCGAAGCGACCGGCCTTCCCGCTCGCCAGCACCGGCAACCGCTCGTTGGCGCTGTTGAAGGTGTAGAGCTCGATGGGCAGGGAGAGGTGGAAGGCGGGAATGAAGACGCCCATCCAGGCTTCGGGCAGACCCTCGGGGGAATGCATGGTGGAGAAGTCGCAGACCAGCGTGGTGAAGGCCGTGTGGAGCCGGTAGGCGCCCACCTCGGCAGGGAGCTTGAGCGGGGAACCGGTCACGTAGAGGCCGTGGGAGAGGGCCGCCGCAGCATCCTTGAATGAGGTCCGGAACGTGAAGCTGGGACCCCAGGCGAGGCTGCCCGTGATGCGCGTGTTGGCTTCGTCCATCACGCCCTTCTCTACCCGGGCGGTGCCGCTCGCCAGCTCCAGACGATAGGTCGTGAGGCCGGAGGGATGGAGGGTGGCTGCCGGCAAGGCAAAGGTGGCACTGAAGCCTTCCCAGCCGAGGTTAGCCTTCGCGAAGGCAACGGTCGGGGCGGCCTTCCGGACCGCGAGGGCCCTCGTTCCCGCAGGCGCCGGCGCGGCCGGGGCCGGGGCGCGACCCCGGATGGTGCCCGTCATGGTCTCCGACAGGTAGGGCTGATCGGTCGCGCCCACGCGGCAGAAGACCTGCAGGGGAAACTGGAGCTGGGTGAGACCCGTCAACTGGGGGGTCCCTCGCTCAAACCCAAAAGCCAGCTTCTGGACCTGCCAGGTCAGCCCCTTGTGCAGCAGGGACAGACCCGTTGCAAGGCTGGGAGCCACCTGGCCTGTGCCCGCCAGCAGGGCGCTGTCGAAGGTGACCGGGCCACCGTCGAACTTGGGCTCTTCGCCAGTGGCGCCGTTTTGCACGGGTGCCTCGATAACCACTTCCAGGTTGCCCTTGAGGCGCACGCCCTGGCCTGAGAAGGTCGCCTCTCCGGCGACGAGGGTGGCGGTGAAGGCACCCTCCGCGAGCAGGAGGTCCGCCGGGGGCAAGGTGCCCTGCAGGCCGCTGGTTCCGAGCGTGAGCGGCCCCACGTCCAGCTTCAGGCCGGCGAGCGTGGCCTGGCCTTCCACCCGGCTCCCCTTGTCCGAGAGCACGACCTTGGTGAGGTGGTAGGTCCAGCCCTGGTGCACCGCCGAGAAGTCCTTGAGGGCTGCATCCAGGCTGCCCTCCGCGACGGCCCCCTTCAGCACGAGGTTCTTGAACTCGAGCTTCTGGGGGCCCAAGGGCTGGGGCAGGGCGAAGAGGGCGCTGCCACTGAACTTTTCCGGAGTGGCATCCCCGTCAGGCTCCACCCGGGTAGCGTTGAAGCCCCCCAAGGTAAAGCTCTCTACCTGCATCTTTGGCTTGAGGAGCGCCTCCCCCAGCTTGGTGACCACCGGCTTGAGGGCCTGGATCACCTGGGGCGGGACCTGGGGGATCAGCGGTGCCGCGATCACCAGGGTGGCGAAGAGGGAGATGGCACGGCGCGAGGAGCCCATGGAAACCTCATCCAAGTAGGTGCGGATGGAACGGCAGGGACCAAAAGAAATCTAAGGCCATGGTGCCTGAAAAGCCAGCTGAAATGGCGATTCAAATTGGGATAATTCGATATTATTTATCAAGTTAACGGCACCAGCCTACCCGGAGGGCAATTATGAGCGCCGGCGCACTCCCGAGGGCGGTTCCGGTTGCCGCAGGATACCCCCGGTCGCCCGG
>CAIRAS010000425.1 GCA_903876615.1 uncultured Holophagaceae bacterium | reverse complement strand
TTAACAGGGATGAAGGGGATGAAGGGGATGGGCTTCACCGTGTCGGGGAGCCCTGCCTAGACCTGTGCGGCTCCTGGAGGGCATCCCGCTAATGCGCGAAGAACCAAAGAAAGACCACGAAGAAGACTGCCGATCAGGTCTTCCTTCGTTGTCTTCGGGGTATCTGCATTTTGTATGAAAAAGGGGAATTAACCACAAAGGACACAAAGGACACAAAGAAAAGCAGGGGCGATATCAGACCGTCCTTCTTCGTGGTCTTTGCGGTCTTTGTGGTGGACCTTCCTTCTTCCGGCTCAGTCGCTCTCGGTGAAGAGGACGCCGTGCTCGGCGAGGTCGGCGCGGATGAAGGCCCAGGCGCCGGGCTCGAGGCCCAGGTATTCCGGGGGGCTGATGCCCTTGCGGGAGTATCCGCCGCTGGCCAGCAGGCGCACGGCGGCGGTGCAGGAGTAGCCGGTGGTGCGGGCCATGGAGGTGGTCTTGGTGGCGCGGTCGTAGCGGTCGAGCAGGTTGAACTGCTTGCGCACAGGCAGGCCGGCCTTCTCGCCTTCGACGGTGACGCGCATGACCGTGAAGTCCTCGTCACCTTCTTCCATGAACCACAGCGGGAAGAGCAGGGCCGTGGTCAGGTCCAGGGGGCTCACCGCCACCCCGCCCACCTGGATCTTCTCCTTGTTGAAGAAGCCGGACTCCCGCAGCATGCGCATCTTCTCGATGTGGCCGGGGTAGCGGAGGGTCTTCTCCTTCATGTCAGGCACCTGGGGGAAGGTCTTGAGGATGCTGCGCAGGCCGTCCGTATTGAAGGACTCCAGGGTGCCCAGGCCCTCGAACTCCAGCAGCTCCGGCTCGGACAGGGCGGGGAAGGTGACGATGCGGCCGTCCTTCACGTAGCGGGAGGGCCGCGTGTATTCCTCGATGACGTCGATGGGACTGAACCCGGCCTTGTACTCGTAGGGCCAGGTGCGGATCACCGGCAGGCCGCCCACCAGGCACTCGAAAGCGGTGACGCGGTCCCACTGCCGGGCGAGGTCCCCCAGGATGATGTTGTGGCAGCCCGGCGCGATGCCGCAGTCCACGATGGCCGTGAGGTTCTGGGCCTTCGCGAGGGCATCCAGCTCGAAGCAGTCCTCGTCGAAGAAGGAGATGTCCACCAGCGGTTTGCCCGCCTCCAGCACGGCCTTGGCTGTGGGAAAGCCCAGGAAGCCCGGCACGGCGCCCACCACGAGGTCGGCGTTGACCACGGCGGCCTTCACGGCCTCCGGGTTGGAGAGGTCCGCGGCGCGGGTGGCCAGGCCGGCCTGGCCCATGCGGCCCAGGGCCTCTTCGGAGCGATCCGCCACGGTGACCCGGAACTCCGGGGCCAGATCCTTGGCCATGGCGCCGCCCACGCGGCCCGCTCCCAGCACGACGACATGCAGCATGACGAGCTCCTTTTTCCGGTCAGGCGGTGACGCGGGGCTTGACGATGAGATAGACAGGCCAGCCCAGGGCCACGAGCACCAGCCCTGGCCAAGAATAGCTTGGTCGGTAGACGAGCAGGGACCCCACGATGGCCGTGGCCCCAAGCACGTAGAGGGCGGGCACCAGCGGATAGCCCCACGCTCTGACCGGGCGCTCCAGCTCAGGCCGCCGCCAGCGGAGCAGGAAGACCCCGCCCACGGTGAACACATAGAAGGCGATGGTGGGCAGCATCACGAAGTCCAGCAGCTGGCCATAGGTGCCCGTGAGTGTCAGCAGGCAGGTCCAGGCGGCCTGGATCCAGAGGCCGAAGCCCGGCACGCCGTGGGCGTTCAGCACGGCCACCCGGGGGTAGAACAGCCCGTCCTCGGCCATGCGCTGGTAGACCCGCGCGCCGGAGAGGACCAGCCCGTTGAGGCAGCCGAACATGGAGATCAGGATGCTGCCCGCCATGATGAGGCCGCCGCCGCTGCCCAGCAGGGCCTGAAGGGCGGCGCTGCCCACGCGGTCATGGGTGGCGTTGGCAATGCCCGTGGGGCCCAGCACCTTCAGGTAGGCCCCGTTGGCCAGCAGGTAGAGCCCGCAGACCAGGGTGGTGCCGATGAGCAGGGAGAGGGGGATGGTGCGCTCCGGCGCCTTCACCTCGCCGGCGATGAAGGTGATGGAGTTCCAGGCATCCGCCGAGAACATGCTGCCGGTCTGCACCACCAGCAGGGCCGTGAGGAAGGGCAGGGCCGGGGTGCCCGCCAGGGGCAGAAAGGCCGCCTGGGAGGCCGCCACGGGTGGCTTCAGCAGCAGGCCCAGCAGGATCAGGGCCGCGAGGCCGCCGATCTTGGCCACGGTGAACAGGTTCTGGATCCGCGCCCCCAGCTTCACGCCGTAGAGGTTCACCACCGTGAGCAGCAGCACCACGGCGATGGCCGAGAGCCGCGCTGGGGTGAGGCCGAGGTGGTAGGGCCCGAGCTCGATGGTCCGGGTGAGGGCGAGGACCGGCACGTCGAAGTGGGGGCCGAGCCAGGTGGTGTCCGTGATGGCGGGCAGGAACATGCCCAGGTACTTGCCGAAGCCCACGGCCACGGCGGCGACGGTGCCGCACTCGATGACCACGAAGAAGGTCCAGCCGTAGAGGAAACCCGTGGCGGGGCCGTAGATCTCGCGCAGGTAGGTGTACTGGCCGCCAGCCTGGGGGAACAGGCCCGCCAGCTCCCCATAGCTCAGGGCCGCGAAGAGTGTCAGCACCGCGGTGAGCCCCCAGGCCGTGAGCAGGAAGAAGCCGGAGTGGCCCTCGCGCACCATGTCCGCGGCGACGATAAACACGCCGCTGCCGATCATGGAGCCCGCGATGAGCATGGTGGCGGAGAACAAGCCGAGCTGGCGGCGGTAGCCGACGGTCATGGAGGTCCTGGTCTGCGGTGGATGGATCCACGCTATCACGGCATTCTGGAGGCATGGCGCGTCGTGTCCTCTCCCTCCGGCTCTTCGTGGCCATCCTGCTGCTGGCCCTGCTGCCGAGCCTGGGGGCCTGGTGGACCTGGAAGCGGCAGGGCCCCCTGCAGCAGGAGGCCACGGTCCTGGTGCGCAAGGGCACCACCATCAAGCAGGTGGCCGACCAGCTGGAGCGCGAGGGCGTGATCCGCTCGGCCTCGCTCTTCCGGCTCTGGGCCCGGGCCCGGAAGCTCCAGCTCATCCGCGGTGAGTACACCTTCCGGCCCCAGGCCAGCCTCGCCGATGTGGCCGGCAAGCTGCGGCGGGCGGAGATCCACTTCACGCCCGTTTCCATCCCGGAGGGCGCCCACGCCTGGTCCGTGCAGAAGCGTCTCAAGGACTTCGTGCCCGAGGAGGTCTTCTGGACCCTCTGGAAGAGCCCCCGGCTGACGCGCACCGCGGGCTTCGAGCAGGCCGAGAACCTGGAGGGGCTGGTGGCCCCGGCCACCTACCGCCTGCACCACGCCATGGAGCCCGAGGAGGTCATGCTGCTGCTGGTGGAGGCCTTCCGGGACCAGATCCGGCCGCAGCTGGACGGCGGGGTGCTGCCGCCCTACGAGACGCTGATCCTGGCGAGCCTCGTCGAGAAGGAGACGAAACTGGCCGAGGAACAGCCCCGGGTGGCAGGCGTCTACAAGAAGCGCCTCGACCTGGGCATGCGCCTGCAGTGTGACCCCACCAGCCTCTACGCCCGCTGGGCCAGCGGCGACCTGCGCTTCACGGCCCCGCTCCAGGCCGACATCCGGCGGCCCCACCGCTTCAACACGTATTCGGTGGCGGGCCTGCCGCCCACGCCCATCGCCATGCCCGGCGCCACGGCCCTGGAGGCCGCGAAGGCGCCGCAGATCGGCAAGGACCTCTACTTCGTGGCCACGGGCAAGGGGGGGCACAGCTTCGCCCCCAGCCTGCGGGACCACAACCGCAATGTCGGCGTCTACCGCCAGGAAATCCAGCGGCAGAAGCGGGCCGCCCGTGGCTAAGTCACGCCTGGATCTCCTGCTGGTGCAGCGGGGCCTCTGCGAGACCCGCGCCCGGGCCCAGGCCCGCATCCTCGCCGGGGACGTGCTGGTGGACGACCGGCCCGTGACCAAGGCCGGCACCGCCGTGGACGAGGCCGCACCCATCCGCCTGCGGGGCGAGGCGCTGCCCTACGTGAGCCGCGGTGGCCTGAAGCTGGCCGGGGCCCTGGACCGCTGGGCCATCGATCCCACGGGCCTGGTGTGCTTCGACGCCGGCGCCAGCACCGGCGGGTTCTCGGACTGCCTGCTGCAGCGGGGTGCAGTCCGGATCTACGCGGTGGATGTGGGCACCAACCAGCTGCACTGGAAGCTCCGCAGCGATGCTCGGGTCGTGTCGATGGAGCAGGTGAACCTGCGCACCTGGGACCCCGCCACCATCCCCGAGCGCTGCGACCTGCTGGTGGCGGACCTGAGCTTCATCTCCCTGCGCCTGGCCATCCCGCCGGTGCTGCCCAGCCTCAAGCCCGGGGCCCAGGCGGTGCTGCTGGTGAAGCCTCAGTTCGAAGCGGGCCGCGACGACGTGGGCGCCGGGGGCATCGTGCGCGATCCCGCCGTCCACCGGCGCGTGGTGCTGGAGATCTGGAAGTTCTTCGCGGCGACGCCCCTGGCCCCCCAGGCCCTGGCCGTGAGCCCCATCAAGGGCGGCGAAGGCAACATCGAGTTCCTCCTGCGCCTCGCCCTCGGCCAGCCCCCCGGCAGCCTCGCCCAAGCCATGGCCGACCTGGATGCCCAGCAGGCAGGCTGAG
>CAIRAS010000424.1 GCA_903876615.1 uncultured Holophagaceae bacterium | reverse complement strand
GGCCCGCCGCCTGCCGGGCGAGGCCCTGGCGATCCTCGAGTTCGACGAGCGGGGCTGCACCTCGGACGCCTTCCTCGAGGCCCTCCTGGACCTGCTGGGTCCCCTGGCCATTGGCCTGGAGGTGGCCGCGGATGAGCGCCAGCGTCAGGCCATCTGGGGCGTCCGCCGCCTGACCAGCGCCTTCCTGAAGGAGCGCCACCCCCGCAAGGTGAGCGAGGACATCGTGGTGCCCCGCAGCCGCCTGGCTGAGTTCTTCGAGGGCCTGGAGCGCCTGGGCCTCCCGGCCGTGACCTACGGCCACCTGGGCGACGGCAACCTCCACGTGAACCTGCTGGCCGCAGGCGAGACCGACCCCGCCGTGGTGGAGGGTCAGGTCCTGGATCTCTTCCGCCTCGCCGTGGGCCTGGGCGGCACCCTCAGCGGCGAGCACGGCATCGGCCTCGCCAAGCGCGACGCCTTCCTGGCCCTTAGCGATCCCGCCCAGCTCCGCGCCCTGCGCGCCCTGAAGGCCGCCCTGGACCCCAGTAACATTTTCAATCCCGGGAAGGTCCTCTAGCTACTGAGAGTCCTGGGCCAGGCAGGCCTTCCAGCGGCTGAAGCGCTCGGGGTCCACCAGCAGGTTCGGGTGCAGGCCCCAGCGCCCGTCTGCGAAGATGCCCGCGGTCGCGCCGCCGCCGTGCCGGGCATCCGCCAGGTGCAGGGCCTGGGACAGGGGGAAGCCTTCCGCCAGGGCCGGGGGCGCGTGGTGCTCCCGGATGGGCCGACAGAACATCGCAGGCAGCCCCCAGAGGCTCAGCAGGTGGGCGCCGACCTGGGTATGGTCCACCCCGTAGACCTCGTGTTCCAGCACCGCCAGCGGGATCCGGGAGGACACGGCCCGCTCCAGCAAGGACCGGTAGCGGCCCTGGGGATCCGTGGCCAGCACCACCAGGCCGACGTCATGCAGCAGTCCCACCGAGAAGGCCAGATCGGCCAGCTGCGTCTGACCCTCGAGGACCGCCAGCTTGCGTGTCCCCGTGGCCACCTGAAACGAATGGAACCACAATTTTTCGAGGTCGAGTCCCTGCGGCCGTGGTGAGTCGAAGCCGCCGAGGAGCCCCCGGAAGAGCACCATCGACTTCAGCGAATCCACCCCCAGCAGGGCCACCGCTTGGCCGATCTCCGCCACGGGCCTGCCCGTGGAGCAGTAGACCGAGTTGGCCAGCTTCAGCACCTGACTCGCGACGCCCAGATCCTTCCGGATGAGGCGGGCCACTTCACCCATCCCCACGTCTTCCCGCTCCAGCAGCCTCGAGAGCTCGGCGTAGAGGCTCGGCAGGCTGGGAATGTGTCCGAGGCCACCCACGAAGGCCCGGACCGCGCGGACGTTGGTCTCGTCATCCTCGATGTCGAGGCTCTCGATGGCGCCGATGAGGAAGTGCGGCTCGCAGGGCTTGATGAAGAGCCTGTGCAGATCCCCTTCCTCCTCCTCCAGCCAATCCACCATGGGGTGATCCGCCAGGCCGATCCGCACCGCCCCGGGCTGGTCTTCCCGCACGCGGTGCAGCAGCTCGGTACCCTCCATGTCGGGCAGCTGCAGGTCCGTCACGACGATGTCCACCGAATCCCGCCGCAGTGCCTCCAGGGCCTGCGCGCCGCTCGCGGCCAGGACCACCTCCCAGGTGCGATGACTCTGCCAGAACACCCGCCGGGTGCTCTGCAGCAGGTTTTCGTCGCCAAAGACCAGCAGGATGCGCATTGCCGAAGACTCCTCCTCTTCCCGAACTGCTCTCATCGGTTTCGGGGCTGCTTTGGGCTAGTTCCGCCTCGCCGGGGCCGTTTCCAGGCAGAATCAAGCCTCAGGTCCAGGAGTCCCCATGTCCTCCGCCCGCCCCCTCATCCTCGGCCACCGTGGCCTCTCCTCAAAGCACCTGGAGAACTCCATGGAGGCCTTTCGCGCCGCGCTGGCTGCAGGCATGGACGGCTTTGAGCTCGACGTGCAGCCGACCCGGGATGGCGTCTGCGCCGTGCTGCACGACGAGGACCTCCACCGCACGGCCAATGGCGCGGGGATCCTGCGGCAGATGAAGGCGGCGGAGCTGCCGCCGCTCAAGAACGGCGAGCCCCTGCCGCGGCTGGGGGACGTCCTGGACTTGCCGGCGCGGCTCATCAACGTGGAGCTGAAGGGAGAGCCCGGCTGGCAGCAGGCCCTGGCCACGGTGGAGGCCGCCGAGGCCCTGGACCGCGTGCTGTTCAGCAGCTTCGAGCCCAGCGAGGTGCTGCAGCTCTGGGCCGCCTGTGAGACCGCCCGCTGCGGCTTTCTTTGGACTACGGAGGAGGCCCTGGCCTTGAATGCCGAGGAGCTGGCCGACCTGCCCGAGGCCCTCTGGCTGCATCCGCCCCTCAAGGCCGTCCTGGCCCAGCCGGAGCTGTGGGCCCCCTATGCCGAACGCCTCGCCGTCTGGGCCATGAAGACCGCCGCCGAAGCCGCAGCCCTGCCCTTCGTGCCTGCGGTGCTCATCGTCGACGGGCTCTAGCCGGCCCCGCTGAACCCCTCGGAGGCCAGCCATGAGATCCCTCCCGCGCCCCCTGGGCATCTGGCTAATCCTCGTTCTGGCCACGGCCTCGGTGCTCTGGCTGCAGGCCCCTCCCGCACCGGTCCCGGCCAGCGCGCCCGCCGAGGTATTCTCGGCGGAACGGGCCATGGCCCATGTCCGCGAGCTTGCCCGAGCGCCCCACCCGCCAGGCACTCCCGAACATGACCGGGTGCGGGACCACCTGGTGGCGGCGTTCCGGCAGCTGGGCTTCACCACCCGCGTGCAGCCATGTGTGGCCCACCAGGAGCACGGCCGGGGCCGACTGGTCCTCGGCAGCATGGAGAACATCATTGCCGAGCGGTCCGGGAGCGCGTCGACCGGTACGCTGATGCTGACGGCCCACTACGACTCCCATGGCACGGGACCGGGCGCCGCGGACGATGCCGCTGGCGTGGCCGCCCTGCTGGAAGCCGCGCGGGCCCTGGCGCCCAGCCGGAACACGCTCCGGATCCTCATCACGGATGGCGAGGAGGTGGGCCTCCTCGGCGCCCGGGGCTACGTGGACGCTCAGGAGGGGAAGGCCCCCACTCTGGTGCTGAACTTCGAGGCCCGGGGAGGCGGCGGCCCCGTCTTCATGTTCGAGACCAGCGACGGCAACCTGCCCCTGGTCCGCGCCTTCGCGGCGGCCGCACCCTCGCCCCACGCCTCTTCTCTGATGTACGCGCTCTACAAGCTGCTGCCCAACGACACGGATCTCACCGTGTTCAAGCGGGCGGGCCTGACGGGTCTGAATTTCGCGTTTGTCAGCCGCTGGTCCCACTACCACACGGCCCTCGACACCCCGGAAAGGTTGGATCAGCGCAGCCTCCAGCAGTGCGGCGCCACGGCCCTCGCCCTCAGCCGCCACTTCCTGGCCGCAGACCTGGCCGCCCTCACCCGGCCGGGCCAGGGCGAGGCCATCTACTTCGATGTGCTGGGCCGGATCCTGCTGGTCTATCCCGCTGCCCTGGCCTGGCCCCTGACACTGCTCGCTCTGGCGGCCTTCGGCGCGCTGCTGTGGCGGCTCCGCAGCGAACAGGCAACGGCCAAGGCCTTCTTGGTGGGCCTGGGGGTGGGGGCCGGAACGCTGGCCCTCGGCGGGCTGGTGGGCCTGGGCCTGGGGTTGCTGGCAGACCCCTTCCGCCAGGGCGTCCCCAACCATGACCCCTATGGGCTCCCCTGGTTCGAGGCGGCGCTGCTGCTCGTGGCGCTGGCGGCAGCCATCCTGTCCTGGGGCTGGGCGCTC
>CAIRAS010000423.1 GCA_903876615.1 uncultured Holophagaceae bacterium | reverse complement strand
TGACGGGTGGCGGTTCGCTGATCCAGGGCCTGGATGAGCGCCTGCGCAAGGAGACGCACCTGCCGGTGTTCCCGGCGGAGGATCCCCAGACCGCCGTGGTGCGCGGCACGGCCCTGCTGCTGGAGAACATTCCGCTGCTCCGCCGCATCCAGATCCTCGACTAGGGGTACCGATGGCCCTCCGCGCGTCCAGGTGGAGATGGAGCCGCGCGGGATGGCAGCGCCTGGCCCTGGTCCTCCTCTGGGTGGGCCACGGGGCCTGGGTCCTGATGGGACCGGTCTCCGGCAAGCGCTGGAGCCGTGCCTCGGAAGCCCTGGCCCGGCCCTCCCAGGGGCTGGCCGCCCGGTGGGCGGAGCGGCGCGTGACCCAGCGGGACGCGGCGCTGGGGCTCGCGGAGCTGCGCGCCGACCGGATCCGGCTGGCCGCCGAGCTGGAGCAGGCACGGCTCCAGGCCGCGCAGGAAGCTCCCCGCCGGGCGGAGGCCGACGAGGCCGTGCGCCTGCTCGGCCTGAAGAAGCACATTCCCCTGGAGCTGGGTGCCGCGCGGGTGATCTTCAGCACGCGGCCCGCGGTCTTCGGCGGCCTGATCCTGGATCAGGGACTGGACCGGGGTCTGGTCCAGGATCAGGGCGTGCTGGTGCCCGAGGGCATCGTGGGACGGCTCTGGTCGGTCAGTGCCACCCAGTCGAAGGTGCTCCCGGCGGACGCGCCCAACGCCTCGGTGGCGGTGATGCTCATGCGCAGCCGCGCCACCGGGGTTCTGCAGGGGCTGGGCTCGGGCCGGGCCCTCATCCGCTACGTCAGCAACCAGGAGGTGGTGCAGGTGGGCGAGGCCGTCCTGACCAGCGGCCTGGACCGCGTCTTTCCCCGGGGGCTGCTGGTGGGCTATGTGGCTGAGGTGGCCCAGGGGGACCTGGAGCTGCGGGTGGTCCTCAACCTGTCGGCGCCCCTGGATCGGGTGAGCGCGGTCCTGCTGCTGCCGCCCCAGCCGCCCGTGGAGGTCCAGCCCCCCTTCGTGGCGCCGGACGTGAAGCCCTCCAAGAAGCGGGGGACGCCATGAGGCTGCCAGTTACCTCTTCCCTGCGGCAGCACCTGTTCGGTGGGGTGACCCTGGGCCTGGTCGCCCTGACGGCGCCCTTCCCGGTGGTCCAGGCCATTCTCAGCGCCCTGCTGGTGCTGGCGCTGGCCCCCCGGCCCGGGGCGCCGCTGTCGGGCGCCCTGTGGGCGGTGGCGGCGGGCTGGGTCCTGGAGGGCAGCCTGCGCCTCTACCCGCACCTGGGCGGTACGGCCTGGGCGAACCTCACGGTGGTCCTGCTGGCGGGCTGGATGGCCGGGCGCTGGCCCCTGGAGAGCCTGCGGGGCTGGCTGGTCCGGCTGGCGGGCCTGGGTGTCCTGCACGCCCTGCTGGTGCATGGCGCCGTGCGGCTGGCGGCGGGTCCGCATCCCTGGGGCTGGGGCTGGCTGGCAGCGCTCCTGACGCTTCCCCTGTGGGGGTGGCTGGCCTGGCGGCTGCTGCATCCCCCCACCGGAACCGGCCGGCGCTGAGCCATGGATCCGCGGCTGCAGCCCCTCCTCCGCCAGAGGCTCGGTGTCCTCAAGGTGCTTGCCTGGGTCCTGGTGGCCCTGCTGGTCCTGGTCTACGCCTGGCTGCAGCTGGTCCGTCATGGCGAGTATCGCCAGCTGGCGCTGCAGCAGGCCGTGAAGGTCCGGCCCATCCCCGCGCCCCGGGGCCTGGTGCTGGACCGCAACGGCCACCGGCTGGTGGACAACCGCCGGGCCCTGCACCTGGTCATCCAGCGGGAGGACCTGCCCACGCGCCCGGAGGTGGTGACTGCCCTCGCGGAGGCCCTGGTGGTGGACCCTCAGGCCCTGGCCCGGAAGATCCAGAGCTATCGTCTGGCGGGCAAGGGCCGCCCCCTGGTCCTGAAGGAGAACCTGGATGAGGCCGGGATCGCCCTCGCGGAGCGGGTCCGGGCCCGGTTTCCCTTCCTCAGCGTGGAAGTGGCGCCGCGCCGGGTGTATCTCGGAGACGAGCTTGCTGGCCACGTCCTCGGCTACGTCGGGGAGGTGGACGAGGAGCTCATGAAGGGCAAGCCCGGCGTCTTCCACCTGGGCGAGACCATCGGCAAGGAAGGCTTCGAGGCCGCGGGCAACGAGAAGCTCAAGGGCGTGGACGGCCAGAAGCGCATCCTCGTGGACCAGCTGGGCACGGAGGTCGCCAACTTCGGCCAGATCGACGCGGCGCCGGGTCGCAGCCTCTTCCTCACCCTCGATGCGGGCCTCCAGAAGGTGGCCCAGGACGGCATGGGCATGGAAGCTGGCGCCGTGGTGGTGCTCGACCTCCGGGACGGTGGCGTGCTGGCGCTGTATTCGAGTCCCTCCTACGATCCGAACCTCTTCCTGAACCGCCTCAGCCAGGACATGGTGGACCGCTACCTGGCCAACAAGGTGACCCGGCCCATGGTGAACCGGGCCACCCAGGGCATCTACGCGCCAGGCTCCACCTTCAAGCTGCTGGTCGCACTGGCGGCGCTGGAGAAGGGGATCATCAGTCCCACCACGCCCGTCTACTGCGCAGGCCGGAAGAACTTCTACGGCCGCGATTTCCGCTGCGACAAGCCCACGGGCCACGGCAGCCTCTCCATGGTGCAGGCCATCGCGCAGAGCTGCGACGTCTACTTCTATGAGGTGGCGTCGCGCCTGGACATCGACGACATCCACGCCACAGCGGAGAAATACGGCCTGACGGAGCGCACCGGCATCGACCTGCCCCAGGAGAAGCGCACCCGGATCCCCAGCCGCGCCTGGAAGAAGAAGGCCGTGCCCCGGGACCCCAAGTGGTATGCGGGCGAGACCATCAGCGTGGGCATTGGCCAGGGCGCCGTGGGCGTCACGCCCCTCGGCCTGGCGCGGTTCTACGCGCTGCTGGCCACCAAGGGGAAGCTGCTGACCCCGCACCTGTTCTACGGCTTCCGGGAGGATCAGAGCGACCACCTGGAGCCCGCGGCCTTCACGCCGCCCAAAGACACGCCGCTGGATCCCAAGCACTGGGCGATCCTCGACGAGGGCCTCTACGAAGTGGTGCGGGGCGGCACGGCCGCAGCCTCGGCGCTGAAAGAGCTCACCATGGTCGGCAAGACCGGCACCGCCCAGGTGGCCACCTTCGTGGACCGGGCCCACTATGCGCGCCAGGCGAAGGCCCTCAAGGACCACGCCCTCTTCGCGGGCTACGCGCCCCGCGAGAACCCGCAGATCGCCTTCGTCGTGGTGGTGGAGAACGCGGGCTTCGGGGCCAGCAGCGCCGCGCCCATCGCGAAGAAGCTGGTGCAGTACTGGTTCCTGGATCGGCTGCAGCGACCGCTGCCAGCCCCCCGGGGCAAGCTGGTGGACCCCTTCGCCCCCCAGCAGACGGAGGCGGCGGAATGAAGGAACGCTTCCGCGCCCTGGATCCCCACCTCCTCTGGGCGGTGCTGGCGCTCATCGCCCTCGGTACGCTGACGCTCTTCTCCGCGGGCCGGAACACGCCGCAGGCGAACATCTGGCTCAAACAGACCCTCTGGAACGGCCTGGGCATGGTGCTCATGCTGCTGCTGGCCACCACGAACCCCCGGCGTCTCTTCCGCTACAGCTTCCCCGCCTACTTGCTGGGCCTGGTGGCACTGGCGGCGGTGCTGGTGGTGGGGCGGAAGATCGGTGGCTCCACCCGCTGGTTCATGATCGCGGGGCAGACCTTCCAGCCTTCCGAGCTGATGAAGTGGGTCACCCTGCTCTACGTGGCCCAGCGCCTGGGCTCCCGTCCTGCGGAGGAGGTGGGCCGGCTGGAGCTCTTTGGCGCCGTGGGTCTGGTGGTCTTTCCCATGCTGCTCATCCAGCGCCAGCCGGACCTGGGCATGGCCCTGAGCTTCCTGCCGATCCTGCTCCTGATCCCGCTCATGAAGGGGCTGCGCGCCCGCTGGCTGCTGGCGCTGGCCCTGCTGGTCGTCGTGGGCGGCTTCGGGGCCTGGAAGTTCGGGCTCAAGCCCTACCAGAAGCAGCGGGTCCTGATCTTCCTGGATCCCTCCAGCGACCTGCAGGGCAAGGGCTACCAGGTGAACCAGAGCCGCATCGCCATCGGTTCCGGTGGTCTCATCGGCAAGGGCTTCACCAGCGGCTCGCAGACGCAGCTGAACTTCCTGCCCGTGAAGACCACGGACTTCGCCTTCAGCGTCTGGGCCGAGGAGCGGGGCTTCCTGGGCGTGCTCCTGGCGCTGGGGCTGTTCGGCCTGCTGCTGAGCCGCATCCTGGACGCCGCCCGCGCGGCCCACACCTATGCCGAGGCCTACTTCTGCGCCGGGGCCGCGGGGATCTTCGCCCTGCACCTGCTGGTGAACGTGGGCATGGTGGCCGGGGCCCTGCCGAACAAGGGCATGGTGCTGCCCTTCTTCAGCGCGGGCGGCAGCAGCACCCTGAGCTTTTTCCTCGCGCTCGGGCTGATCATGGGCATCCTGCATCGAGCGAGGCTGAAATGAGCGACCTCCAGCGGCGGATGAAGGACCTGGCGGACCAGGTGCGGGGCCACCGCCACCGCTACTACGTGCTGGACCAGCCGGAGCTCTCGGATGCCGAGTACGACGTCCTGGAGCGGGCGCTGCGGGACCTCGAGGCGGCGCATCCGGAGCTGGCGGATCCCAACAGCCCTACCCGGCGGGTGGGCGCGCCGCCCGTGGATGCCTTCGAGAAGCGCCGCCACTCGTTGCCGATGCTGAGCCTCGACAATGCCTACACCGAGGTCGAGCTGCGCGAGTGGGAGACCCGGTGGCGCAAGCTCGCCCCGGAGGCCGAGGCTCGCTATGCCGCCGAGCTCAAGGTGGACGGGCTCTCCCTGTCGCTGCGCTACGAAGGCCGCGAGCTGGTCGAGGCCCTCACCCGGGGCGACGGCGAGACGGGTGAGCTGGTGACCGAGAACGCGCGCACCATCGCCGACATCCCCCTGCGCCTGCCCGCCGAGGCCCCGGAGGCCCTCACGGTGCGCGGCGAGGTCTTCTTGTCCCGCAAGCGCTGGGAGGAGCTGAACCGCGAGCGGGACGCCCGCGGGGAGGCCCGCTTCGCCAACCCCCGCAACGCCGCCAGCGGCACCATGAAGCAGCTGGACAGCCGGGAGGTGGCCGCGCGTGGCCTGTCCTTCCTGCCCTGGCAATTGCTCTGGACCGGCGGCGAGGCCCTGGACCACGCGGCTTCCATGGCGCGGCTCGGCGCCTGGGGCTTCGGCGTCATGCCCGCCCACGCGGAGGGCGACCTCGCGGCGGTGCTGGCCTTCATCGAGATCCAGGCCGAGGCCCGCCTGCGGCTGCCCTTCGACACCGACGGCGTGGTGCTCAAGGTCCTTGACGCCGCGGTGCAGCAGCGCCTGGGGGCCACGGATCGGGTGCCGCGCTGGGCCATCGCGTTCAAGTTCCCGGCCACCCAGGTGACCACCACGGTGCTGGGCATCACGTGGCAGGTGGGCCGCACGGGCAAGCTCACGCCGGTGGCCGAGCTGGAGGCCGTGGAAGTGGCGGGCTCCACCGTGCGCCGCGCCACCCTGCACAACGTCGATGAGCTGGCGCGGCTGGGCCTCAAGGTGGGGCACCGGGTCTTCATCGAGAAGGGCGGCGAGGTGATCCCCAAGGTGGTGGCCCTGGTGCCCGGCGAGGCGGCGCGGGAGCTGCCGGCCCCGGTCATCCCCGCGGCCTGTCCTGTCT
>CAIRAS010000422.1 GCA_903876615.1 uncultured Holophagaceae bacterium | reverse complement strand
CTCCCTTGGGCTGGATTCTACCGGGCGGTTTGCTAGAATGAGCCTCCCCAGGAGAGATGGCCGAGTGGTTGATGGCACCGCACTCGAAATGCGGAGACGGGGAAACCTGTTCGGGGGTTCGAATCCCTCTCTCTCCGCCAATGAAAGGCCCCCCGCCGGGGGGTCTTTCATCGGCGGATAAAAAAGACGGGATTCGAAATCACTGAATGGCTGGCAGGTCGGGCCCCCGAGGACGCCACCCTTGCCTCAAGCTGGCGCGAGTCTCCGCGCCTTCCCCAGCTCGGGCGTCATCCTGGTTGCATAGTGCAGGGCAGCGAGGACACCCAGGCCACAGTTGGTTGCCTCCGTTTGGTGGCTCCAGAACAGAGGCGACGTGATCCGCTGGGGTCCAGCGAGGTGGAGGGTCTCATTCGCCCACTGTTCCGCCAGCACCAGGCAGTCCGGCTTGATCTCGCAGTCGGGACGGCAGTGGAAGTCGAAGTCCACCAATTCGTCCCACACGACGGCGATGCGGGGTTGCAAGTGTTCGGGGATCGGGCCGAGTGTGTGCATTGGCAACTCTGTGGTCGCTTAAGCTGTCTAAAATTTGCGCCGATTCGAGGTCCAGTCAACCGCGTACGAATACCTAGAGAATGGCCGATCCTCTTCCGTCAGCGGCTTGCGACACTTTCAGGCGACCAAGCGAGGATGAAGGCATCCTCAGAAACCCCGAACCCAGATCAGCGGCAACCAAATACATCGCGACCCACCGTCCGGAAAGCCTTGAATGGGGTCCGTTCGAGGACCTTGGACCGGACATGGTCGAGGGCATCCGCCGCATCAAGTCGCAGGACGGGCCGGACCTTATCCTCTCGGGGAGTTCCACGTTGACTTCGACGCTGCTCGAACAGGGGCTTGCGGAGGAAATCCTGCTGGTCGTCTATCCGGTCCTGCTGGGTACGGGGAAGCGCTTCTTTGCAGAGGGAACTCCGGCACGCTCCTTCGAGCTCGTCAGCACAAACGCACTGCCGTCCGGGATCATCCTCAGTCATTACAAGGTCGCCGGGGCTTTGATAGGCGGATAGGAAAGACCGGATTCGATGTCACCGAAGGGCTGGCAGGTGTCCAGGTGCCGCAGAGGATCTCAGGCGGGTGCCTGTTTTGGTCCCTATCACACCTGAGTGCTGATAGTCTGGCGACCCCTCCCTTAAACTTGCAGGAACATTGCCTACCTACATAGAGATTTCCTCTCAACATTCATGGAGGCGAAAATGGCTCTGAAGAACCTGATGGTCCACCTCTCCCAGAGCGCTCGCACGCCGGCTCGGATCGAGGCGGCTGTTGCACTCGCCCGCAAATACAACGCGCGGCTGGTCGGCGTTTTCGGGCAGCTGTCTGACGCAGCGCGGGTCGGGGTGGTCGCCACCTGGCCGCCGGACTCCTACGTCGAAGCCCGCGAGGCCAGCAGGGCGCAGTTCGAGGCCGCCACCGCCGGTCTCCCCGACGTTGACTGGGTGGATGTGAACCGGGGCTCGGAAGCTCTCGTGACCCAGCGCGTAGTGGAGATCGCCCGCTGCTTCGATCTCGTGGTGATGGGCCAGTACCGGGATCCCGCCCTCTCCTTCGCGCCACCGGACCTCTGCGAGGATGTCGTCCTGAACTCGGGGCGCCCCGTCCTGATCATCCCCTACATCCGGACCTACACCGAGATCGGCAAGCGTCCCATGCTCGCGTGGACCAACGCTCGCGAGGCCGCCCGGGCACTGAACGACGCCCTGCCGCTCATTGAAGGCTGCGAGGAGCTCGTGCTGTTCTCCAGCATCGAAGGGGAGGCCGATCCCCATGTGGAGATCGCCAAGCACCTGGCCGCCCACGGCATCAAGACCCGCTCCCGGATCGAGGTCATGGATGAACAGCTCGGTGTGATGGACGCCATGCTCAACAACATCAGCGACTCGAGCGTGGACCTGCTGGTGATGGGCGCCCACACGCCCACCAAGCGGCCCTTCATGAGCCAGGGCACGGGCACCCGCTTCATCCTCCGGCACATGACTGTGCCCGTGCTGATGTCCCACTGACAGGGGCCCTGCCCCGGCGCCTTTGCCGGAGGGGCAAGGGCCTCTCCGCTCACGCAGGATTGGCCTCCCCGGCCTGGAGCTTGGGCTCTTGCCGGGAGCACTGGATGAGGTGTTGGGCCATCAGCTTGTCTTCGACCTTGATGTGATGCTCCACCCACTCGTGCAGGAAGGCTGTGACCTCTCCCGCCAGGACCTCGGGATCCCTGCTGGAGGCTCTGGCCAGGCTGCTGGCGGTGGCCCGCAGGTGGGCATGGAAGGCCATGTGCTGCGCCAGCCGGGGGTAGCGGGTGGCCCGCATCTGGATCTCCTCCTCCTCGCAGTGCGCTACGAGGAATTCCAGCAGGAACTCGAGCAGGTTGGCCACATGCTGCCCATGCACCCGCTGCTCGATCGCGTCGAGGAACTCATTGAACTCAGCGAGCACCCGCCGGTGCTGCTCGTCGATGAGCGGGTAACCGGTCTCCCACTCCGGATTCCACGCCAGGCGGTCCATGGCCATCCCCCCTCGCAGGGCCTCCAACCACGCAGGTTCTTCCTGCGCTTGCCTCAGTAAGATCAGTTCCCAATCCGTTGCGCGCAACCCCCGTTGCCCTCTGGTGGCGTCCGCGCAGGCCCCGGCCCTGCTCGGACCCTGACTTCCGACCGGAGGGGTTGCTCTCTTCCATCCGGATCTGTGCCCACCGGTGAAACCGCCAACCCTGGGAGGGGAGCGGTCCCCCTGCTCCAAGGAGTCCCCCATGTGGCGCTTGCACCTCCGTCGCTCCGTCCTCCTGGCCCTGGCCCTGCTCTGCCTCGGCGGTGCCCTGCTCGCCGGCCCGCCCCCGACAGCCGCCCGCTCCGAGGCCGAGCTCAGAGCCTTCTACCAGCGGGCCTGTGTCGGCTGCCACGGCCTGGATGGCGCCGCCAAGGGGCCGGACGGCAAAGCCCTCAAGGGCCGTGACCTCACGGAGCTGGGCGGCCCCCGGGGGCCCTCGGACCAGAGCCTCATGAAGACCATCCAGGGGGGTCTCTTCTTCGGCCTGAGCATGCCGGCCTACCGGCAGGAGCTCACGGAGGAGGAGACCTTGCATCTGGTCCGGAGCATTCTCCGGAAGGCCCGCAAGGGTGAGCCCATCCAGGTCCCCTCTGAGCTCTCCGCCAGCGCCCGGTAGGTCGCCGTGCCTGTCTGGTCCCACCTCCACCCGGCCGTCATCCACTTCCCAGTCGTCCTGCTGCTGGTGGTCCCGGCGATCCTGGTCCTGGGCCTCCTCTGGCCCGCACAGCGAAAGGGACTGCATGCCTGTGCCCTGGGCTTCCTGCTCCTGGGCACCGCCCTGGCCGGCTTGGCCGTGGTGACGGGCCTGGCGGTGCCCGTGCCCGCCAGGCCTTCGGTCGAACTGCTGGAGACACTCCGTACCCATGAGCGTCTGGCCAAGGGTACGCTCCTCGCCTTCGCCGTCCTCGCCCTGGCCCAGGCGCTGCTGCAGGCCCTGACCTGCCTGCCTCGGACCCGCCTCAGCCGCGGGGTCGTGCTGATCCTCCAGGTGGCCTGGCTGCTGGCGGATGCGGGCGCCACCTTGCCCCTGCTCCGCACCGCCCACCTCGGCGGGCGCCTGGTGCACGAGCTTGATATCCACAGCCAGACCCGCCGTTGAGCACCGGTTGGGTGTCCAGGTTCCGGGCCGGATGGGTCGGTTTTTTCAAACCGGATCTGTAGTCCAAACGACCTAGACCGATCATTCGTTGATACCCAATCTCAGAAGGAGAGACGCGATGACGATCCTGGCTCAGTTCCTACCCGCCGTGCGGGTCCTTGGTTTCCGGCAGTTCCTGCGGATGGTCCTCGTGGCGATCGCCATGATCTGGGCCGGCAGCGTCCGCGCGCAGCTGCCCCTCCAGTCCGTGGGCTCGCCTTTTGACATGGTGGGCTTCCTCCAGAGCGCCACCCTCGACCCGGGCGATTCCCTGTCCGGCGGCACGCTGCGGGTGAACGGGCACACGGTCATCGTGCCCCGGAACACCATCATGCAGATGCCGGCCTTTGCCCTCACCTGGCAGCAGCTGTTCAGCATGGCCCCACCGCCCTACGGCCCCTTCCAGACCGGCCTGGCCATGACGGACAGCCCAGCCCCATTGACCACCTATGAAGTCCATGTGCAGGGCAACCGCATCGGGGACCGCTACATCGCCGGCCTCATCTTCATCTCCCAGCACTCGCTCCAGAGCGGCCAGGGCTTCATCAACTACATGGACTACGCCAACGGTGAGATGCGCGTGGGCGGCGTCATGGGCGATCCCAGCACGGGCACCCGCCTGAAGATCAACGATCCTTCCGGCCGCTTCGCCCCGGCCTACACCCTGGATCCCCGCTTCACCATCGACTCGGAGAACCCCACCATCCGCACCGAGACCGGGTACCCCATGGGGTTCCCCCACTTCGATCCGGCCATCCAGAACGACCCCCTCATCCCCCAGACAAATCGCCCCCTCAACCCCGCCACTGGCTTCCCCCAGACCATCTTCACCATGCCCCCGCCGGGGCCCGGCGTGACACCCAATGCCTTCTTCGCCGCCCCCTTCATGGTGGGTGACTACATCAGCTACGCCGGCTGCCTCATGAAGGATGGCCCCCAACCCAGCGCCGGGCCCATGCCGGCCGGCGGCTTGGCTGCGACCTACATTGCCGCCCACACCATCACCGCCAACCTGGGCATCTTCACCGCCCCCGGCACCAACCCGGCCTATGTGGCCGTGGACGTCATCCTGCTCGGCGTGGGCGGCGCCCCCATCAACGGCATCCCCCAGGAAGCCACCGTCCGGACCCGGTTCGAGGGCTTCAGCACGGATGCCTCCCGGGTAGTGGATCTCTACGGCATCGACACGGATGCCTGCAGCACCGTCACCTCCGACCGTTCCTGGGGCTCCATAGATGTGGACCCGGGCCCCGCGGGCGGCGGCGCGGTCCAGGGCCGCTGGCGCTTCCGACCTCCCAGCAAGGTGCTGGCCATGCCTCCTGCCGGCACCTTCCTTCCCGCCACCCGGGAGATGCGCGCCGTCCTGCGCGGCGCCTACACCGCAGCGGCGCCCGTCATGTCCGGCAATGGCCTGATCACCGGGCAGTATCACGCCCCCATCTTCGACTACCTGTTCCCCGAGAACCTGGGCATCGGCAACCCGCCCGTGCCCCTCAACTTCATCGACTTCCCCTTCCTGGTGAACGGCACCGGCGGCTTCAACGGCGTCAACGTGGGGCAGCTCGCTCCCTGGCCCGGCTCCGTGGTTGTGGCACCTGTCTGTGGCGGCCCCCAGCCCCCGCCCCCACCCGTGCCCGTGCCCCCGATTGCCAACGCTGGCGTCGCCCAGACCACCACCTCTGGCGCCCTCGTGGCCCTGGACGGCACTGGCAGCTCGGATCCCAGCGCCCTGGCCATCACCTACGCCTGGAGCCAGACCGCCGGTCCCGCTGCACTGCTCAACAGCACCGCCGTGGCCAGCCCCACCTTTATCGCCCCCGTCCTCGGCACCGGTGTGGCCAGCGCCGTCCTGACCTTCCAGCTGGTGGTCACCAACAGCGCCGGCACCGCCTCGACCCCGGCCAGCGTCAACATCACCGTGAACGCCCCCGCCCCCGTCAAGCTGGCGCCCCTCGCGAGTGCCGGCGCCGCCCAGACCGTGGCTTCGGCGGCGACCGTCCAGCTCAACGGCACGGCCACCACCGACCCGAACACGCCGCCCCTCGCCCTCACCTTGAACTGGGTGCAGACAGGCTTCGCCGGGCTCCCTCCCGTGACGCTCTCCAATCCCGCAGCGACCACGCCCACCTTCAAGGCCCCCGTCGTGCCCCCCGGTCCCGCCGCGGTGCTCACGTTCACGCTCACGGCCACCAACACCGCCGCCAAGTCTGCAGCCTCTTCCGTCAACATCACCGTCAATCCGGCCCAGGCCCCTGTCGCCAACGCCGGCCCCAACCAGGGCGTGAAGGTGAACGCGGCCGTGACCCTGAACGGCAGCCTCAGCACCGACCCCAACGGCCTGCCCCTGACCTACTCGTGGGTCCAGGTCTCCGGCACCCACGTGGCGCTCACCGGCGCCACCACGGTGAGCCCCACCTTCACCGCACCAGCCGCTCCGACCACAGTTGGTTTCACCCTCACCGTCAGCAACGGCTTCGTCAGCTCCGCCCCGGCCCTGGTCACAGTGACCGTCAATCCCAACGTGGCTGACACCGTCAACATCACGGTGGCCGAGTACCGCATCGGCCAGCAGCGCCTCACCATCAACGCCACCTCCTCGATCCTTGATGGCACGCCTGTGCTCAGCCTCCTGGGTTACGGGGTGAATGGCACGGCGCTGCCCATGACCTACCAGGGCAACGGGCTCTACATCGTGATCCTGTCGGGTGTTTCCCAACCCGCCACGGTCACCGTGACCTCGAGCTTCGGAGGCACCCGCACCTCGGCTCTGACCAAGCTGCGCCAGTAGCTACGCACCAAAGCCGGCGAGGGGGCAGCCAGTTCGCCTCCTCGCCAGCTGCTTGTCATGACGTTCCCTTTTCAGCTCCTGGAGGCCTCATGCGCGCTGTCCACCCCGCTCTGCCCGTGCTTCTCCTCCTGCTTGCCACCGCCTGTGGGGGCGGCGGTCAGCAGGGGGCCGCAGTCCAGACCCCGATTCAGGCCCCGATCCAGGCCCCCATCGCCAATGCCGGGCCGGACCAGGCCGTGAGCTCCGGCGCCACCGTGGCGCAGGACGGCAGCGCCAGCACCGACTTCGCAGGCCTGCCCCTCAGCTATGCCTGGACCGCGCCCGCCGGTATCAACCTCTCGGCCACTTCGATCGCGCGACCCACTTTCGCGGCGCCCACCCTGGCCCCAGGCATGCCGCCGGTGGCCCTCACCTTCACCCTGGTCGTGAGCAACGGCGCGGTCAGCTCCAGTCCCGCCAGCGTCACCATCACCGTGAATGCCCCACCGGCCCTGAACCCCGCCCCCATCGCCAACGCCGGGCCCAACCAGGCCGTGGCACCGGGCGCGACCGTCACCCTGGATGGCAGCCAGAGCTCTGACCCGGACAGCCAGGCCCTGAGCTATGCCTGGACCGCCCCCAGCGGCGCTCCCTTGACTCTGGCCGGCGCCACCACCGCCCACCCCACCTTCGCGGCGCCCCCGGTCGCCAGTGGCGGCGTAGCCCTCACCCTGCCCTTCACCCTCGTGGTCAGCGACGCCAATGCCAGCTCGACGCCCGCCACCGTCACCGTCACGGTGAACCCACCCGCGGGGGCCACGAACCCGCCGCCCCCCGGGACGCCGACCCCGGCCCCGCCCGATCCGAACCCCCTGCCCGTGGGCGGCTCCGGCAGCAAGCGCTGGCAGATCGGAGCCGTGGGAGGCGGCCTCTACCTGGCCGATCCCGCCGCCGGCGAGGCTTCCGTGCAGGGCCTCGTGATTGTCACCCTGGACAAGGGGGTGCCGCCCGCGGACACCGTGGTCTCGATCAACGGCGTGACCCTCGTGCCCGCCCCACCTTCAGATGGCCGCTACTTCAAGGTGGATCCCAACGGCCCCCAGCCCCCTGTGCATCCCGGCGGTCGCATGGTGCTGGCGGCCTCCTCGGCCTCCGCCGGGGTGGCCCGCCAGCTGGTGCTGCCCTGCGCCCCGGATGTGGCGGTTGGAACAGCTCCGGCCATGGGCAGCAGCCTCTCGGGGACCGGGAGTCTCCAGCTCACCTTCCCGGTCGATCTCACCCTGAACCCGACCGGCATCCCGGCTCTGGCGGGCGTCAGCCCGGTCATCACGCTGGACGGCTACGATCCCGCCACGCGCGTGCTTACAGCCGGCTCCCCGCACGCCATCGGCGCGGGCCAGCTGGGCGTGATCCTGCCCGTGGGCAGCACGCCCGCCGCCGAGTGGCTCGTGGACCTGCGCTGGCCGGGGGTCTTCATCGCCGATGGCGGCGACAGCGGCGCCTTCTGCGGCCTGGTGAAGCGCTGGGTCCACAGCAAGTGAAGCAACGCGATCGGTTCCCTGGGCTGGGCGGAGACCCGCGCCGGGAACCGATCCTTCCGCCGCAGGTGGCCCCAAAAAAAGGTTCTTCGCGCTTTGGCGGGGTGCTCGCCAAAGGCCGGCCAGGTCTAGGCAGGACTCCCCAACCTGGAGAGGCCCATCCCCTTCATCCCCTGCATCCCTGTTAATAAAGCAATAAGAAACAGGGATGAAGGGGATGAAGGGGATAGCCACCCCGATGGCGAGAAGGGTTCCCTTCGCCTGATGTTCTTGCGCTGCGGCGCAGGCGCAGGTGCTCCGCAGGTACGGTCCATGTCGTGGCGCCTGGGTGACGAT
>CAIRAS010000421.1 GCA_903876615.1 uncultured Holophagaceae bacterium | reverse complement strand
TCCCGTGGGCTCGTCCGCCAGCAGGATGGAGGGCTCGTTCACCAGGGCCCGGGCGATGGCCACACGCTGTCGCTGGCCACCGGAGAGCTGGTTGGGCATGTGGTCGCTGCGGGTGCCGAGGCCGACGTTTTCCAGGGCGCGCTGTGCCATCTCATGTCGCTGATGGGGTGTCTTGCCCGCATAGATCAGGGGCAGCTCAACGTTCTGCAGCGAGGTTGTGCGGGCCAGCAGGTTGAAGGTCTGGAAGACGAAGCCGATCTCCTCGTTCCTGATCTGGGCAAGGTTGTCGTCGCTCATGGCCGAGGCCAGCTTGCCGTTCAGCTCGTAGCTGCCGGCTGTGGGGGTATCGAGGCAGCCGATGATGTTCATCATGGTGGACTTGCCGGAGCCGGAAGGACCCATGATCGCCACATACTCGCCCCGCTGGATCCCCATGGAGACACCGTCCAGGGCCCGCACCTCCATGTCTCCCATCTGGTAGATCTTGGTGATGTCGGTGAGTTGGATCAGGGGCGAATCGGCCATTGGAACCTCGAAGGACCCCGCTGGGTCCTGCATCATCTTCGCAGAACTCCCGGGACAGGTTTAGGAGCGGACTGTGTTTCCCGTTACAATTCCCGCTCACCCGTCATCAGCCTGTAGGTAACACTCCCCGATGATTGCCTCCCTGTTTCTCGCCCTGGGTCGTCCTCTGCTGCGCCTGCGGTACCGGATGCGCGCCGAGGGTCTCGAGCAACAGTCCCCCCGGCCAGGGGCGGGCACGCTGTTCGTGGCAAACCACCCGACCCTGGTGGATCCGTTCCTGCTGCTCACGACGCTCGCACCACGCTTCGCGCCGATCCTGGTGGCAGGGCGGGACCACGCTGCTTCGCTGCCGCTGCGCTGGCTCGCCCGGCTGCTGGGCGCCCGGGCGCTGCCGGATCCTTCGGACCTCGGCGACCGCTGCCGACCCGCGCTGGACGCCGAGCTGGCCACGCTCGCCGCTCAGCTGGCCGCGGGCCGCAACCTGCTGCTGTTCCCCGGCGGGCGCCTCGCCCGCCAGCGGACCGAGGACTACGCCGACAACAGCGTGGTGGAGGCCATCCTCCGCCAGGCCCCCGGCGCCCGGGTCGTCACGGTGCGGCTGCAGGGCCTGTGGGGCAGCCGCTTCAGTGCCGCGGCAGGAACGCGGCCGAGGCTGGGTGTCCAGCTGCTGAAGAGCGTGTTCTACCTGGGGGTGAATGGCCTCTTCTTCATGCCGCGCCGGGAGGTCCGCCTGGTCATGGAGGAAGCCTCCGAGCTGCCGCTGGACCAGGGCCGGGCCGCCCTCAACCGGGCCCTGGAAGGGGCGCTCAACCGGGAGGCCACGGCTCGTACCTTCGTCCCCTACCGGTTCTGGCGGAACCATGCGCCGCGCACGCTACCGGAGCCCCCTCGGCCCCGGGTCGAGGGGAACACCCGCTCGGTGCCTACCCAGGTGCGAGACGCGGTTCGCCACCACCTGCAGGCGATGACGGGTCACCCGGACCTCCAGGATGCCCTGACGCTGGTGGGCGACCTTGGCCTGGATGCCCTGGGCCATCGCGAGCTCGAGCTCTGGATCCAGCGGGCCTATGGCTATACCTGCGGCGATCCCGCCTCACTGCAGACGGTGGGGGACGTGCTGCTGGCCGCCACGGGCGCCGCGGTCTCCCTGCGCCAGGGTGAACTCAAGGCGGTACCCCACGCCTGGTTCCACACCCGCACCGACCTGCCCATCGAGATGCCCGAAGGCGACACCATTCCCGAGGTCTTCCTCAAGCAGGCCCAGCGGGACCCCCGCCGGGTCGTGATGGCCGACCAGGCAGGCGGCGTGAAGACCTACCGGGATGTGATCACCGCGATCATGGTGCTGAAGCCCCTCTTCGAGCGCCTGGAGGGCACCCACGTGGGACTCATGCTGCCGGCCTCGGGCGGGGCCAGCATCATCTACTTGGCGCTGCTCTTTGCGGGCAAGACCCCGGTACTGGTGAACTGGACCGCCGGAGCCCGGAGCATGGGCTTTGGGCTTGATCTGGTGGGGGTGCGGCACGTCATCACCGTGTCCACGCTCGTCAATCGGCTCGATGCCCAGGGTGTGGACCTGGCAGCCGTGAAGGACCGCCTGCTGCTGCTGGACGAGGCCGGCAAGAAGATCTCCCTGCCGACCAAGCTGGCGGCGGCTTTCCGGGCCCGGTTCAACTGGGCCTCCCTGGTGGCGGAGAAGGCGCCCGCCACTGCGGCGGTGCTGTTCACCAGCGGCAGCGAGAGCAACCCCAAGGCGGTGCCGCTGAGCCACGGCAACATCCTGGCGAACATCCGGGATGCGGCCCTGGCCCTCCACTTCCGGGAAGACGAGCGGGTCATGGGTTGCCTGCCGCCTTTCCACGCCTTCGGCCTGACCACCACCACGATCCTGCCGCTGCTGCTGGGCCTGCGAGTGGTCTACCACCCCAATCCCACCGAAGGCCGCATGCTGGCCCGGATCATCGAGGCCTACCATGCCACGATGCTCGTGGGCACCCCCACCTTCCTCGGGGGCATTCTCCGCATGGCGGAGGACCGGCACTTGGAGTCCCTCCGCGTCGTCGTGTCGGGTGCGGAGAAGTGTCCCGACTCGATCTATGCGACCCTCGCCCGCCGCTGGCCCGGCTGCACGGTCCTTGAAGGCTACGGCATCACGGAGTGCTCGCCAGTGGTCTCCGTCAACCGCGAGGAGGATCCCCGCACCGGCACCATCGGGAAGCCGCTGCTGTCCGTGACGTGGTGCATCGTGGACCTGGACACGGGCTGCCGGGTGGAGCCCGGCCAGCCCGGGATGCTGCTGGTCAAGGGCCCCAGCATCTTTGGGGGCTACCTGAACCCCGATGTGGACTCGCCCTTCGAGACCTTCGAGGGCAGCTCCTGGTACCGCACCGGCGACCTGGTGCGGCAGGACTGCGGCGTGCTCGTGTTTGCCGGTCGCCTCAAGCGCTTCGTGAAGCTGGGGGGCGAGATGGTCTCCCTCCCCGCCATCGAGGAGGCCCTGTCCCGCCGCTTCCAAGGCGAGGACGAGACCGAGCCCGTCCTGGCCGTGGAGGCCTCGCCCGAGGAGCTCAACCCGGATCTGATCCTGTTCTCGGTGGCCGGGATCGGCCGCGATGATGCCAATGCCGTCATCCGCGCTGCGGGGCTGTCATCCCTCCACAACATCCGTGTGGTCCGGCACATCGACCAGATCCCCACCCTGGGCACTGGCAAGACCAACTACCGGGCGCTCAAGGAGCTGCTGGGCGAGGCACCGGCCTAAGGCAGGGTCTCGATCAGCAACGCAAGGCCCAGGCCTCCGCCGATGCCGAGGGTGGCCACGCCCAGGCCGCCGCCCCGCCGCCGCAGCTGGTGGATGAGGGTGCAGATGATCCGGGCGCCCGTGGCACCGATGGGGTGCCCCAGCGCCACCCCGCCCCCGGCCACGTTCAGGCGGTCCGGCGGAAGTCCCAGCTGTCGCTGACAGACGAGCAGCTGGGTGGCAAAGGCCTCGTTCAGCTCCCAGAGGTCGATGTCGGCCACGGTCATCCCATGGGCAGCCAGCAGGCGCTGCACCGCTGGCACGGGGGCTTCCCCCATATCCAGGGGATCCACACCGGCTTCGCTCCAGCCCAGGATCCGCGCCAGGGGGAGCGCATCGTCGGCGTGGTCCCGGCGGCCCAGAAGCAGGGCTGCCGCTCCATCCGAGAGGGCCGAGGCATTGCCGGCGGTGATCTGGCCCTCGGGGTCGAAGACGGGGGCCAGGCGGGCCAGACGCTCCGGCGTGACGTCGGGACGGACGCACTCGTCGTGGTCCAGGGCCGGATGCGCGGCCAGCTCGGCCGTGAAATCGGCCTGGGCGGCGCGCCGGTGGCTCTCGGCAGCCCAGGCATCGGCCTCCAGGCGGGTGATCCCGCGCTTCCGGGCCAGCTGTTCGATGGTCTCGCCCATGAGCAGTCCGGTCACCGGGCAGCGCAGGCCATCCTGGTGCATGACGTCCGGCAGCTGGCGGTGCCCCATGCGGAAGCCCCAGCGCAGCCCCGGCACCAGGTGGGGCGTGTCCGACATGGCTTCGCTGCCGCCCGCCAGCACGGGGCCCGAGCCGGGCTCCGCCAGCTGCTGGGCGGCGAGGATGACCGTCTGGAGGCTCGAGCCGCAGGCCATGTTGACCGTAAAGGCGGCCGTGTCCTGGGCCAGCCCGGCCCTGAGCGCCAGGGTGCGGGCGGGGTTCATGCCCTGGGTGTGGCTCCGGGCCATGCCCCAGAGCAGGCGCGCCGGGGGGGGCAGGGCCGGGTCTGCGGTGAGGACCTCCACCACGGTCTGACCGAGCGGGACGGCACCCCGTCCTGCCAGGCTGCCGCCATAGCTACCCTGGGGCAGACGCCGGGCTGCCAGGATGAGCACTTCACAGGTGGGTCTCATGGTTCGGGGTCCCAGTCGTCGGGGGTGGGTTCCCGGGGGCCGAGACGGGCATCGGGTGGGAACCAGGCGTTCCAGAGGGCCAGGTGCCGGGCGACGTATTCGCGCCCCCAGAACCGCACCCGGCTCTCCCAGGGACGATCGTCGGTCCGGGCCGGGACGCCCCAGGCCTGGAGTCCGATCTGGTCCGCCAGGTAGAGTGCCCGGGGAAGGTGGAAGTCTGAGGTGACGATCACCGCCTGGCGCTGGCCGAAAACGACCTGGGCGCGGCGGAGGCTGTCCCAGGTGCGCAGTCCGGCGTAGTCGCTGACGATGCGGGTGGGCGGCACGCCTTGCCGGACCAGCCAGCGGCGCATGGCCTGGGGCTCGTTGTAGGTGGGGTGGCGGTTGTCCCCGGACACCAGGAACCAGCGCACCTTGCCGGCCCGGTAGAGCTCGTGGGCGGTGCGCAGCCGACCTTCCAGGATCGAGGTGGGCTCCCCGTCCCCATAGACGCCAGCGCCCAGCACCAGCACCGGCCCGCCCACCACGGGCAGCTGGTCGGCGGGATAGATCTGCAAATGGTGCATCGCGGGGAACCTAACCAGAGTCCAGAGCAGATCTCCGAGGAGGAGCATCGCTGGGACCAGGATCAGGGGCCACCGGTGTTGCCAGCAGCGATGAAGGAAGGCGGAGATGGACATCGTGAGTTAGCATAGACCTTTCGTCCGCCAAGACCCACGGACCTCCGTTCCCGTTCGAGACTTCCATCGAGACCCGTTGATGATCATGCGCCTCCGTCCCGCCGTCGCCCCCTCCCGGACCCCCCTTTCCGGCACCCTCCAGGTCTTGGCACCGCTTGCGCTGGTCCTGGCCGCTGGCAGCCTGGGCTGCTTCCGGGCTACGGGGATTTCCCGGCCCGACGTGGTGGTGGAAGAGATTGCTGTGGTCGGCGGCGACCGCGTCTCGGGCCTGAAGGCCACGGCCGGTCCCGGCGACTATTACCTGGGCAACGACAGTGTCCACCTCGCCGTGGATGGCGCGGTCTACGGGGACCGCGAGGGCCAGCTGGGTGCGGCTTCGGGAGGCGCGATCCTGGACGTGGGCTCCATCGCCCTGGACCAGAGCTTCCACCGAGTTCCCATGCCCACTGATCTGGTGGAGCGGCTGGGGCTGGTGGCCAACCAGGATCCGGACCTGCCCGTGGTCATCGACCGGTTCACGCCCTCCTCCAACGGGGGCTCGGTCTACCTTGAGATGCAGGGGGGACTGCTGGACACCAAGGGCAAGCTGGGCGCGGCGAAGGACGCCCTGGGCCGGGTCACTGGGGTGTCGGTGGTGCACCGGATCACCCTGAACAAGGCTGATGCCTTCTTCCTGCTGGAGACCACGCTGACCAACGGGAGCGGGGCTACCCTACCGTTGCGAAATGTTGGGGACTACCTCGCCCAGCGGGGAGGCGGTCTCCGCTTCGTGGTGCCCGCAATCTCCACCTTCACGGGCGCGCCTCTCAGCACCTGGGGGGTCGAAATCCCGGGTTCGGACTTCTCCGCCCCGCTGACCAGCAGTGTGGTCGCCCCCATGGTCGGCCTCATGGGCGCCGAGTCGGCCGCCAACACCAGCGACTATCACGCTTCCCTGGGCATCCTTCCGCTGGGCGTCGACAGCGTCCTGGTGGCTTCGGACCCGCAGCAGGCCCTCACGGAGAACCGTCCGAAGTTCCCCGGTCGGCTCGTGGTGGGCAGCCCCGCGGTGGCGAACCTTGCGACGGGCCAGTCGGTCAGCTACCACCGCCGCCTCTACGTCACCGGCGGGGCCAGCTCTGTCGGCTCCCTGCCGGCCCAGACCACCACGCTCTTCACGCTGATGACCCAGGCCCGGGCCGGTTTCCGGACCGAGGATGTGGGCTACCTGGCCTACACCAGCTCCGGGACCGCCGTCCGGGGTGGTCCGCTCCAGGCTGAGTTCAGGTTCGAGCGCTACACCTACACCGGTAGCCAGGCTTTCAACCTGAGTGACCCCACCAGCCCGGCCAACCAGCCCGCCAACTGGCGACTGGAGCGGGTGGAGTGGCGGGAACCCACCGACATCGCGGCCGGCATCTCCAGCATCGGGATGTTCCTGCCGGCCATCCCCGATGGCACCAGCGGGCAGTCGCAGCGGTACCGGATTACAGCCCGGAACAGCCTCCAGCAGAGCTCCCCGCTCTATCTGGGAACAAACACCCTGGATACTACCCGTCCCGCCCTCGCCACCCCCATGACCCCTTCCAAGACCCAGAATTGGCAGGTGCTCGAGGCCATCAGTCCCGAACGAGATCAGGTCATTGACGGCTCCGGGAACGTCCTCCGGCAGACTCAGACTCCCCACACCTTCTCAGCCCGCCAGTCTGGGACGCTGGAATTTGCGGGCATCAACCCGCTGCGCATCACTCTGCAGGGCATTGGCGTCGCCGATCCCAACATGCAGCGCGTCCGTCGGCTCGCCAGCGCCTACAACGAGATCCTCAAGGGCAAGCTCGCGGTCGGGACGAACTACGGTGCCTACCAGTACACCGCCGGAAACCAGGTATTTGGCACGGCCTTTGGGGTCACGGCAGCCGCCACCTCGATGTATTTCCCCGCTGGGAACTATGTCGCCTATGCCACCCGGGGTCCTCTGTCCCACCTGGACTCCATACCGGTGAAGGCCTTCGAGGGTCAGAACGACACGTCTCATGGCTTCGTGGTGGCGCCGCCCTCCCTGCCCACGGGCTGGACCAGCTTCGATGTTCCCGGACCCACCCAGGCCACCACGGGTGGCTTCAATCCCGGCGAGCTGCTCAGCTCAGCCGTGGCTGAGGGCGTCCAGGTCGTCACCCGCACGGAAGAAGACTCCCTCACGGATCCGGCGGCCCTCCAGGCGGACTTCCGGTCCGAGATTGACAACACGCTCCTGGTCACCGACGCCCAGCGGGCGCCCATCGGCAGTGACCCCTTCGTGGTCGGCGCCCGCAGCGCCGCCCTCGGCGACGGATTCGCCACCGCCCTCTTCACGCCCGCCCCCACCACCGACCGGAATGGCGGCGCCCGTCCTTCCAAGGGTTGGAACCTGGCGGACTTCATCACCCAGGCCGAAGGCAGCTATACCGTCATCCATCGGCCCCGCGGCCCCGGCGGCCTGTTTACAGTCCGCGGCTTCAACCGCACCGTGGCTCTGGGCACCGGCGTCAATGCCTGGTGGACCGCGACTGGCCCGGCTGCGCTCGGCAAGCGCATCGGAGACTTCGACGCCCTGGAGCTCCTGCGTGGCGAGGGCTTTGATCCTGCCAACCCAACAACCTGGATGGCCGAATTTACGGCGGTCCGCGACGACTGGTATGCCCTGCTGAACCAGCAGACACCGACGGCTTTCACCAAGGGGCTGGGGCTCTCCTCGGCCCGCTACAGTCTGGACACGCCTGTGGGTCTTGCCAGGACCTACCTGAAGATCGGCACAGCGACGCTCAGCCAGGGAGCCCTCACGCCGGTTCTCACCGCCCTTCGCAGTGGCGCTGCGGTAGCCTCCACCGGTCCCATGGTGGATGTCTCGGTGAGTGGTGTCGGTCCGGGTGGTCTGGTGCCGGGCCCCGCGACCAGCGTGTCCCTGACCATCGCCCTCTATGCCCCTGACTGGGTGCCCGTGGACGAGGTGCGCGTGGTAGTGAACGGCTCGAGCACGCCCATCCCGGTGCCTCTGAGCAGCTTCACGGCTTCTGTGGATGACTTCAGGCTCCGCACTGCCACGGTCACCGTGCCCATGCCCGTGGGCAAGGATGCCTGGCTGGTGGTGGAGGCCGGTGTCGCCCGGAGCACCACGGGCGTCTACCGGGCCGGAACCCCCTGGAACAAGATCATGAAGGGCCTGTATCCCATCGCCGTGACCAACCCAATCTTCGTGGATGTCACCGGCGGCGGCTACACTCCCCCTGGGCTCTGATCAGCAGGAGTGGAACATGGCGGACTGGCTTCCGGAACGACTCCCGGAAGATATCGATGCTGAGCGGTCGTTCCTGGCGACCTGCTGTGCCCCCGGGGCAGGCTTCGTCGCCAGTGAAGCTGTGTTCACCCTGGTGGAGGAGGACTTTGTCCACCCCGCTCACCGGGCGGTTTTCCGGGCCCTGAAGACCCTGATCGAAGCCCAGGTCGAGGTGAATTCCCTCACCCTGAAGGACGCCCTTGATCAGGACGACAGCCTGAACAAGGTGGGCGGTTTCACGGGTCTCACCGACATCCTGATGGCCGAGGACGTCGAACGGCCACAGGTCCTGGCCAATGTCATCCGCCGCAAGGCCAAGCTGCGCCGCCTGGTCCACCTTGGCGCCCAGCTGGTCCGGCAGGCGGCCGAGGAAGACGAGGCGCCGGAAGTGCTCGTGGACCTCACGGCCCAGAGCCTGTTCCAGCTTGCGCAGGGAGATGCCAAGACCAAGGGCCTGCTGCCGATCCAGTCCATCGCGGACGATGCCATGGTCCGCCTGTCCGACCGCATGGAAGGCCGCCTCTCCACCGGCATCCGGGTGGGCTTCAGCCGCTTCGACGACCTGACCCAGGGCTTCCAGCCGGGCAACCTCATCGTGCTCGCGGCGCGGCCTGGCATCGGCAAGACCGCCCTGGCCCTGAACTGGGTTCTCAACGCGGCCCGAGTGGGAGGTCACTGCGGCGCCTTCTTCAGCCTCGAGATGAGCCACGAGGAGGTCTTCCTGCGCCTGCTCGCGGCCCAGAGCCAGACCAACATGAAGGACCTCCAGTCCGGCCGAGCCTCAGGCCAGATGGAGAAGGTCCTGGAGAGCCGTGACGCGCTGGTCCAGATGCCGCTCTACATCTGTGACCAGGCCTCCATCACCGTGCCGCTCATCCAGAACATGATCGTGAAGCAGGGCAGCCAGAACAACCGCCGCGTGGAG
>CAIRAS010000420.1 GCA_903876615.1 uncultured Holophagaceae bacterium | reverse complement strand
GTCTTCCTCGTCATCATCCTGATGATCAAGCCCTACGGCCTCTTCGGCAAGAAGGAGATCGAGCGGATATGAGGACCGAGACTCCAATGACTGATCGGATCGAGCCATGAGCGTAGCCCACTGTGGAGACTTCCGGCAGACCTACAAGGACGACATGCTGGTCCTCCGGACCCGGTTCATCCGGATCGCCGTAGGCGCCTTCGTCGTCCTCCTCTACCTCTCGCCGCTGATCACGTCCAACTATGTCACCAGCACCATGACGACCATCGCCATCGCGGTGATCGGCGCCCTCGGGATCAATGTGGTCACGGGCTTCACCGGCCAGATCTCCCTGGGCCAGGGCGCCTTCATGGGGGTGGGCGCCTTCGCCTGCTCCTACTTCATGCGGGTCATCCACATGCCGTTCTGGCTCGCCATGCCCATGGCCGGCCTCACCGCGGCGGCCGTGGGCATGATCTTCGGCCTGCCCAGCGCCCGCCTCAAGGGACTCTACCTTGCGATCGCCACCCTGGCCGCGCAGTTCATCCTCCAGTACGTCTTCATGCACCTGGACGCGGTCACCGGCGGCAGCAACGGCATTCCCTCGCCGCCCCCGGAGTTCGGCACCTTCGCCTTCGACGGGGACCGCTCCAAGTACTACCTGACCATCACCGTGGCCATCGCGGCCGTCATCTTCACCACGAACCTGCTCCGCTCCCGGAGCGGCCGGGCCTTCATCGCGGTCCGCGACCACCACCTCTCCGCCGAGATCATGGGCGTGAACCTGTTCAAGTACCGACTGCTCTCCTTCGCGGTGAGCGCCTTCTACGCGGGCATCGCGGGCAGCCTCTGGGGCATGTACACCGGCTACATCTCCGCCGAGCACTTCACCATCGCGGAGTCCATCAACTACCTCGCCATGATCATCATCGGCGGCCTGGGCAGCGTCCTGGGTTCCATCTTCGGCGCCATCTTCATGACGCTCCTCCCGCAGGTGCTGACCGTCGGGACCGGCGCGCTCGCGGACATCTTCCCCAAGATCGGCTTCCTGATCATGAGCTTCAAGGATGGCGTGTTCGGCATCATCGTCATCCTCTTCCTGATCTTCGAGCCGGACGGCCTCGCCCACCGCTGGCGAATGATCAAGACCTACTGGAAGCTCTTCCCGTTCAGCTACTGACCACGCACGCTACCGCTTCACCCCTGCACCATCCCGCACCACTCACTTCAATCTCAGAAAGGAGATCGAAATGAAACGTTTCACCGCATCCATCGCTCTCGCAGCCATGGCCTTCCTGGCGGGACCCCTCTCCGCCCAGGACATCGTCATCGGGAACCTGGCCGACATCACGGGCGGCACCGGAGATGTCGGCAAGCCCTACGCCGACGGCATCAAGGCCTACACCGACTACATCAATGCGAACGGCGGCATCAACGGCCGGAAGATCAAGCTTCTCCAGCAGGACTACGCCTACAAGATCCCCGAGGCCCTGGCCCTCTACAAGAAGTTCAAGGACCAGGACAAGGTCGTGGCCATCCAGGGCTGGGGCAGCGGCGACACCGAGGCCCTCAAGGAGCAGGTCGCCAAGGACCAGATCCCCTACTGGTCAGCCTCCTACTCGGCCCACCTCACGGATCCCACCAAGTCGCCCTACAACTTCTTCTGCGCCCCGGACTATTCCAGCGCCTGCCGCGCCGGGCTCAAGTACATCAAGGACAACTGGAAGGAGAAGCGCAAGCCGAAGGTGGCCTTCATCTATCCCGACGTCGGCTACGGCAAGGCCCCCATCCCCGGCGGCAAGGCCTACGCCCTGGAGCTCGGCTTCGAGATCGTCGGCGAAGAGAACGTCGACCTGAAGGCCCTCGAGGCCACCACCCAGCTCCTCAATATCAAGAAGAAGGATCCCGACTTCGCCTGGATCGGCGGCACCAAGGTCTCCACCTCCGTCATCCTCAAGGACGCCAAGAAGCTGGGCCTGCGGACCAAGTTCTTCGGCAACATCTGGAGCGCGGATGAGGGCATGCCCAAGCTCGCCGCCGGCGCCGAGGAAGGCTACATGGTCGTCATCGGTGCCGCGCTCTACGGCGACAAGGTCCCGGGCATGAAGATCATCGAGAAGGTCACCGGCGGTCAGCCCCAGGTGAGCCACTGGATCCGCGGCTGGGTCTCCATGATGACCATGTGCGAAGTCCTCAAGATCGCCGACAAGAACAAGGAGCTGAACGGACCTGGCATCCGCAAGTACGCCGAGCAGCTCAAGAACTTCGACACCCAGGGCCTCACCGCCCCCATCACCTACACCTCCACCGACCACCGTCCTTTCATGTCCGTCATCCTCGCCCAGTTCGTCGGGGGCAAGATGGTCAAGAAGGCGACCATCGACCTGCCCCGCAAGCAGGAATGGCTCGGTCTCTAGTTTTCTGAGCAAGGCGGGGGAGGCTTTCCTCCCCCGCCTTTCCCGGCTCTGCCGGGCTGTTACCTTCCGCACGAAAGGGACGAAGAGCCGAACCCATGCTGACCGTCAACAACATCGAGGTCGTTTACAGCGACGTGATCCTGGTCCTCAAGGGGCTGTCCCTCTCCTGCGAGGAGGGGAAGATCACCACCCTCCTCGGCGCCAACGGAGCCGGGAAGTCCACCACCCTCAAGGCCATCTCCGGACTCCTGAAGAGCGAGGAGGGCGAGGTGACCAAGGGGACCATCGAGTTCATGGGCGAAAAAATCAACGGAATGGATCCCGAGAAGATCGTCCGCAAGGGGATCTTCCAGGTCATGGAAGGCCGGCGCGTCTTCGAGGATCTCGACATCGTCGAGAACCTCCGCTGCGGCGCCTACACCCGGAATGACCGGGCGGGCGTCAAGCGGGACATCGACCTGGTCTTCGACTACTTCCCCATCCTCAAGGAGCGCCGGAACCAGCTCTCCGGCTACCTCTCGGGCGGCGAGCAGCAGATGCTCGCCATCGGCCGGGCCCTCATGGCCAGGCCGAAGCTCCTGCTCCTGGACGAGCCCAGCCTCGGTCTGGCCCCACTGCTCGTGCAGGAGATCTTCGGCATCATCGCGAAGATCAACGCGGAGGAGAAGACGACCATCCTCCTGGTCGAGCAGAACGCCTCCCTGGCGCTGCAGGTCGCGAACTACGGCTACATCATGGAGATGGGTAAGGTCGTGCTGGACGGTCCCTGCGATAAGCTGCGCGAGAACCAGGACGTGAAGGAGTTCTACCTCGGTATCGGCGAGAGCGGCACCAAGCGGTCCTTCAAGAACGCCAAGCACTACAAGCGGCGCAAGCGCTGGCTGTCCTAGATTCCCGAGAGAGGCACCCCATGGACCGGACCACAGGATTCCTGCACCAGGACCTGGAGCAGCGCAGCTGGGATGAGCAGCGGGACGAGCAGGCCCGGCGGCTTCAGGGCGTCATCGCCCATGCCGCCGCCAACGCACCCGCCATCGGGGCCCTTCTCAAGGCCGCCGGTGTGGCCCCGGGAGATATCCGCAGCCTCGATGACCTGGCCAAGCTGCCGGTGACCCCCAAGGCGAAGCTCGTGGACATGCAGCGGGAGAACCCGCCCTTCGGCGGCCTCCTCGCCGTGCCCCTGGATCAGGTTCGCCGGGTCTTCCGCTCCCCGGGCCCCATCTACGACCCCCAGGGCTTCGATGAGGGCTGGGGCTGGGAGGAAGCGCTCTTCGCCGCCGGCTTCCGGCGGGGCGATGCCTGCATCAACACCTTCGGCTACCAGATGACCCCGGCGGGCATGATGTTCGATGACGCGCTGGGCGCGCTGGGCTGCCCCCTGGTCCCCACCGGCGTCGGCGACCGGGAGGTCCAGATCGAGATCCTCCGCGCCCTCGGCATCGCGGGCTTCGTGGGGATGGCCTCGTTCCTGCTGCAGATCGGCGAGCGGGCCAAGGAACAGGGCCTGGATCCGGCCAAAGACTTCGGCTTGAAGGTCGCCTTCACCACCGCCGAACCCCTCCCCGATACGCTCCGGAACTCGGTGGAGAGCCTCTTCGGGGCCACGGTCCGCCAGGGCTTCGGTACGGCCGACTGCGGCTGCCTGGCCTACGAGTGCCATTCGAAGGGCGGCATGCACCTGGCCAGCCGCGCCATCACCGAGATCGCCGACCCCGAGACCGGCCGCCCCCTGGGGCCGGGCGAAGTGGGCGAGGTCGTCGTGACCCTCTTCAACAAGGCCTATCCCCTGATCCGCTTTGGCACCGGCGACCTCTCCGCCGTGGACCACGGGACCTGCGCCTGTGGCCGACGGTCCCCGAAGCTCCGTGGCTGGCTGGGCCGCTGCGACCAGCTGGTGAAGGTGAAGGGGATCTTCCTCCACCCAGGCACCGTGCAGGGCGCCCTGCGCGCCTTCCCGGAGGTGACTGGCTTCCGCGCCGTGGTCACCCGCGCCGAGAGCCGGGATGTCCTGACGGTCAAGGTCGAGACGGCGACGCCGGACGAAGGCCTCCGGGCCCGGCTTGGGGAGCGCCTCCGCGAGGTCCTCTCCATCGGCGCGGAAGTCGAGTGGGCGGCCACGGGGTCCCTGCCGACGGACGGCAAGGTGATCGAGGATCTGCGGAAGTGGGACTGAAGGTGGCTGGGGTACACTCGGCCGCTGGAGTGTTCCCATGATCCGTCCCTTCCAAGGCATGGTCCCCGCCATCGGCAGCCGGGTGTTCGCGCCGGACAGCGCCCTGATCCTCGGCGACGTGACGGTCGGCGACGATGCCAGCATCTGGTTCAACTGCGCCATCCGCGGCGATGTGAACTGGATCCGCATCGGGGCCCGCACCAACATCCAGGACGGCTGCTGCCTGCATGTCACCAACCAGAAGTGGCCCCTGCTCATCGAAGAGGAGGTCAGCATCGCCCACAACGTGATGCTGCATGGCTGCACCATCCGCCGGGGCGCCCTCATCGGCATGAGCACCACCATCATGGACGGCGCCGAGATCGGAGAAGGCTGCCTGGTGGCCGCCGGCAGCCTGGTGCGCGAAGGCTTCCAGGCCCCGCCGCACAGCCTGGTGGCGGGCTGGCCCGCGGTGGTGAAGGGCCCCCTCAGCGAGGGGCAGCGCCAGCTGGTGGGCAGTGTGTGGACCCGCTACGTCCGCTACAAGGAGGCCTACTTCCTGGACGGCTGGAGTCCGGCCGAGGCCCCGGTCATCGAGCATCCCCAGCCGGGCTTTGCCGCCGGGCATCCCTATCCATAAAACCGGTAATTTCATAGATCTAACGATCAGGGTACTGCGTTCCCCCCTCCCCTTCTCTCCCAGAGAGGGATAGACTCTCCGGATCATGTCCCCCCTCCTGATTCTCCGCGTCCACGCTGATTTGCGCCTTGGGCTGGGCCATGTGGCCCGGGCGCTTGCCCTCCAGGAGGCCTGGCGCGCCCTCGGGGGCCAGGCCTGCATCGCGGTCTCGGGAGACGACCGCGCCCAGCGGGTGGGCGGGGGCAGACACCCCTTCCTGGACCAGGACCTGCCCTGCGAGGCGGTCTACCTGGGCGCCGAGCTCCACGCCCCCCTCCCGGCCGGCCTGAAGGCCCGGGCCTCCGTGGTGCTGGTGGACCAGTGGGACACCAGCACGGCCTTCCTCCAGGCCCTGCGCCCGCTGAAGGTGGCCGTGATGGAGGACGACACGGACGCCCACGAGACGGCGGACCTCCTGTTCCAGCCCTTCCTGGAGGGTGTCCGCTGGCCGGACCATCCCGTGAAGGTGGTAGATGGCCGCAAGGTGCGCCCCTGCGAGACCACCTCCGGCGCCTGTCGGGTGCTGCGGGGTTCGGGCTTCATCGTGGTGGACAAGGCGGCCCTCGAGCTGCGCCCCAAGCGCATGCCCGAGCAGCCCCTGGCGGTCCACAAGCTGCTGGTCACCTTCGGGGGCAGCGACGGGCCCAACCTCTCCCAGAAGGCCTTCGAGACCCTCTCCCGCCTCGCGGTGGAGGACCGCTGGCGGGGCGCCTGCACCCTCCTGGCGCCCAACGGCATCCTGGGCAGTCCCTTCCCGGGCTGCACCGTGGTCCGCAGCCTGCCCGGCCTGACCCGGCGCCTCCCCGAGTTCGACGCCCTCTGGTGCTCCGCCGGGGTGACCCTGGCGGAAGCCCTCTGCCTGGGCATCCCCACCGCGGTGTGGGGCCAGAACGAGCGCCAGCACGGCATCCTGGCGGACCTGGCCCTGGCCAACGGCTGCTTTGACCTGGGCATGGGCCCCGGCGCTGACCTGGGCATCGTCCGGGAGGCCCTCGCCCAGTGGCTTGGGCCCGAGGGGCAGGACAACCGGCAGGAGCAGGTGCGCGACGGCATGCTCCTGGTGGACGGCATGGCGGCGGACCGCATCGCGCGGGAGCTCCGGCTTCTGGCAGAGGTCCCAGCTTGAAATCCCGGCTTGACCCCCCGGGCAGTCAACGATAAGCTTTCCCTTCTGTGGATTCGCCACCCCTGGGGTGTTGTCTGCGCAGCGCGATCTCGATTTCGGAGCAGGCCATGAGCACTTACTTTCCCAAAGCCAATGAACTCAAGCGCCAGTGGTTCCTGGTGGATGCCGCCGGCATGACCGTGGGCCGCCTCAGCACCGCTGTCGCCGACGTCCTCTCCGGCAAGAACAAGCCGACCTGGACCCCCTTCCTCGACACCGGTGACCACGTGATCGTGATCAACGCCGAGAAGGCCGTCCTGACCGGCAAGAAGGGCGTGCAGAAGATGTACCGCCGCACCACCACCCAGCCCGGCTCCATGAAGGAAGTCCGCGCCGAGGTGCTGAAGCTCACTTTCCCCGAGCGCATCATCGAGAGCGCCGTCAAGGGCATGCTGCCCAAGGGCCCCCTCGGTCGCGCCATGTATCGCAAGCTCAAGGTCTATGCCGGCCCCAACCACGACCAGGCCGCCCAGCAGCCCCAGATCCTGACCATCCAGAAGTAAGAGGCGAGGAACCCATGGCCATCACCCAGAACTACGGAACCGGACGCCGCAAGAGCGCTGCCGCCCGCGCCTTTCTTCGTCCCGGCACCGGCAAGATCACCGTCAACGGCCGCAGCCTCGAGAACTACTTCCCGAACGCCGTGCTTCGCATGATGGTCCACCAGCCCCTGCTGCTGGCCGACCTCGACGGCAAGTTCGACATGCTCATCAGCGTCACCGGCGGCGGCCCTGCCGGCCAGGCCTCGGCCATCCGCATGGGCATCTCCCGCGCCCTGCTCAGCTACACCGACCAGCTCAAGTCCATGCTGCGCGGCGCCGGTCTCCTGACCCGCGACCCCCGCATGAAGGAGCGCAAGAAGCCCGGTCGCAAGGGCGCCCGTCGTCGCTTCCAGTTCAGCAAGCGCTAGTCTGTTTCTCTGGAAGGGGGATC
>CAIRAS010000419.1 GCA_903876615.1 uncultured Holophagaceae bacterium | reverse complement strand
GATTGATCCGCTGGAGGCAGGCGGAACTCGGGACCTCCATGACCTGCTGGCACTTGGCGAGGCCCAGGCAACGCTCACTGGCTGGAACCTCTCCCCTGCGGACGAGGCCCAAGTCCCCACGCTCTCCCGGGACGCCCAGACGGCCTGGCAGCGGCTCCAGACCCTTCTGGGGGCCTGACTCAAGGCAGCACGCAACCGCCTGGAGCCCGCTCAGCCCTGGGCCTTCCAGCCCTCGAGCACGCGGAACCGGCTGCCCATCATGTTGGGCAGGGTGAGCTGCAGGAGGTTCTCCGTGCGCCGCATGCGCTCGGGGGCGGGCAGGGCCAACCAGCCGGCGCCCCACTCGTCCAGGGGGGCGTGGGCCCGAATCCAGCGGCTGAGCTCCACGTGGGCGAGCTCCGTCAGGCCCTGGCCCTCCAGCAGGGAGGCCAGGCGGGTGAAGTCGACATCCGCTGTCAGGTCCGCTTCGCCCAGGTTCTCTTGCCACTTCCCGTCCACGTTGTGGGCCATGAAGCGCCGCAGATCCGCGCCCTTGGCCAGCAGCCGGTCTGCGGCCTCGCCGTAGTCCACAGCCAGGAACAGGCCCGCCTCCAGGGGTGCCGCCAGCTCGCGCACCACGCCGGGCAGGGCCTCGCACCAGATGCTGCCGTCCCGGAGCTCGAGCCCGTCGGTGTGGGCCGCGAACCAGGCCCCGGCCTCGCCGGGCGCTGCCGCCTGCCACTCGGGGCCGGCAGTGGTCAGCACCTCGTGCGTCCACTGGGCGCCATCCCAGCGCCAGGGCTGGGCGGGCAGGGCGTCAAACAGCTCGTTGCTGAAGACCGCACCTACGAACGGCTCCAGGACTTCGGATTCGGCGGCAAAACGCGCGCGATTTGCCGCCAGGAAAGGAGCCAGCGCAGCTTCGGCGGCGGCTCTGGCAGCGGGGTTGTCATCCCGGTGGATGTAAACCAGGGCCTCGGCGAAGGGGCCCGAGACGGCGTTCAGCACATCCCGGCCCAGCCAGCCCCGTCCGGCACCGGGCTCCAGGGCTGTGAAACTCGCCGGGCGGCCCAGGCGCTCCCAGGCCGCCTCCAGGCGCACGGCCAGCGTCTGCCCAAGCAGCGGTCCCAGATCCAGAGCCGTGTAGTAGTCCTTGCCCTCGAAGCCCCAGGGGCCTTCCGCCCGCCGGTAGTAGCCGTGCTCCGGGTGGTAGAGGCCCAGGGCCATCACGTCCGCTGCGGGGACGGGGCCCTCCGCGAGGCGGGCCTGGAGGATGTCATTCAGGGGGTTCATTTCTTCTCCAGGGGCCACTTCTCGAGCAGCACGGGCAGCAGCCACTGGGTGAGCAGGAGGGCGAGGGCCACGCCGCCCAGGCAGGCCAGGCCGAGGCCCCGCAGGCCGCGGTAGCCGCTGAACACCATGCCGCCGAAGCCCGCGAGGGTGGTGCCGGCGCAGACGGCATTCACCCGGGCCACCCGCTGAGGCGCGTCGGCCTCGCCCCGAGCGCGGTGCAGCAGGTTGAATGCGGTGTCCACGCTCACGCCCAGCGCAATGGGAATGGCCATGAGGGACAGGAAGGTGAGAGGCTCCCCGGCCCAGCCCAGGGCACCGAGGACCCCGGCCTGGCTGGCCACCAGGGGCACCAGCGCGAAGAGTGCAAACCGGAGGCTACGGCCGAAGAAGGCGATGATCGCAAAGATCCCGGCCAGGGCCAGCAGCACCGCCTGCTGCACGGCATCCTTGGCGATACCCTTCACCACGCGGAAGAGCGGCTGGGTGCCGACGAAGCGCCCTCCGGCGGCTTCTACCTGGGGGGTCAGGCGCGCCAGGGTGGCCTCGTCCAGTCGCAGCGGAACGATCAGGGCCGGGTCCAGGGGCGCGAGCTTCCGGCCCCGCCGGAAGCCGTCCCACAGGTTCCAGGGGTGGCGGACCTCGGGCGGCGTGCTCCGGGGCAGCAGTGATTGCAGGGCGCGCACCGGCTGGGCCGGGTCCGCGGCGGCGGCGGCCAGGGCGGAGAGGGACCCTTCCAGGGCCGCAGGGTCCAGGCCCGCCCGGGCGGCTGCTTCGAGCACCTGGCGCCGCCAGGTCTCGGAGCCCAGCGCATGACGCAGCTCGGGGTCCAGGCTCTGCCAGTCGGGCGCGGGGAGGCCGGCCTCGCGGAGGATCGGGCTCAGCTTGTTCCAGCGGGCCGGCAGGCGGTCAGCATCCTCCAGGGGGATCTGCAGAGCCAGGGGCTGGAGGCTGGCCCCGAGGGTCCTCGTCAGGCGCTCCTGCAGGGTCAGGGCCGGATTGCCCTGGGCCCGGAAGCGCCGCAGGTCTTCTTCCCAGCGGGTGCGCGGGGCTCCGATCAGGGCCAGGACCAGCACGGCGAGCGCCGCCCAGGGCGCCCAGCGGCGGCGCGGTGCTGGCGCCTGGGCGGACCCCGGGGCGAAGGTGCCCGTGCCGTGATCCAGGCCCAGCAGCAATGCGGGCAGCACCAGGAAGGTGGCCACGAGGCAGGCCAGCAGCCCCAGCCCCGTGGTGATGCCCAGGTCCCGGATCCCCGGGAAGGGCGCGAAGGCCAGCGCCAGAAAGGCCAGGGCGGTGGCCAAGGCACCCGCCACGACGCCGGGGCCGGTACCGAGCAGGGCGGCCTGGAGCGCCTGTTCCTTGGGTTGGCCAGCCCGGCGCTCGTCCCGGTAGCGGCTGAAGAGCAGGATGCCCACGTCATCGCCCACGCCCAGCAGCACCGCGCCGAAGCCGGCGGCCATGAGGTTCACCCGGCCCAGCACCCAGCCGGTGAGGCCCAGGGCCCAGAACATGCCGATCAGGAGCGGCACCATGACGAAGCCGTAGCCCGCCAGGGTCCGGAAGCCCAGCCAGTAGACCAGGCCGATGAGGACGAAGCTGAAGCCGAGGCTGAGCAGCACCTCCACCGTGAGGCGGTGGGACTCCCAGGCCGTGATGGCGTGAGCCCCGGTGACCTGCAGCGGGAAGGCCCGGTCTCCCGTGGGGGCGAGCGCGGCCTCGACCTCCCGGAGGCTGGCACTCGGCGGCAGGGGACCGACCGCGCCGTGGCCCAGCCAGGCCATGGCCCGGGTGGTGGCCTTGGCGTCCGAGGCTGGGAACCCGGCCACCAGCGGCAGCAGCACGAAGCGGCCGTCCTTGGTCTCGAAGTAACCCGTGCGGACCCGCAAGGTGAACGCCCGGCCCAGGGCCGTGGCCTTGGCCATGCCCTCCCCATCCTGGGGCGCCAGGTCGCGGAGACCCAGCGGGTCGAGCCGGGCCAGGGCTGCGTGCAGGGGTTCAGGCGAGGCCAGGGCCTTGGCGGTGGCCTGCAGGCGGAGGCGCAGCGCTGCGGGATCCCGGAGTGGCTCGAGGCGGTTGCCCAGCCAGGCCGGAGCCAGGGTGTAGAGGGTCTCAGTGGTGAGCCGACCCACGGCCGCATCGCCCTCGGCGATGGCGCCCACCGCGAGCAGCGCCGGCCAGGGACTCAGGCCGCCGGGCCCCGGGACGGGCACAGGCTCGGTCAGGCGACCTTCGGCGGCCAGACCATTCAGGGGCAGGTTCCCTTCCGTGAGGAGCCGATCGACCAGGCCCTCGGCCCAGGCGCGCCGGGCCTCCAGGTCGGTGTCGCCGCCTTCGGCCACGAGCCAGAGCAACTCCTGCTGACCGACGCCGGCCTCCAGGTTGGCCCGCACGGCCGGGTGATCCGCAGGCAGCAGGCTCATGAGGTCCAGGGCGCGCTCCACGCGCAGGGTGCCCCAGCCCAGCATCAGCGTCAGGCCGATCCCCAGGAACCAGAGCCCCCTGGAGCGGGTGAGATGAAGGCGGAGCAGCGCGGCGAGCAGGGCTCTCATCGCTCGACGCGGTCGAACCAGGGCTTCAGCGCCGGCACCATCTCCACCCGCTCCGCGCCCCGCAGGCGCTCCAGCAGGCTGCTGTCATCGAGGCGCGCCAGCGGATGGTTCTCCCGGCGGTCCATGGCCTCGGGTGGTCCGGCGGCCGTGAGGATGGTGGGCAGCTCGGCGCTGTAGCGGTGGTCCAGCAGCTGGGCCAGGGCCGCGGCGACGCGGAGGTCCGAGTCCATGCGGTCCCAGTCATCCAGGACCAGGAGGGCCGGCTCCTGAAGGGGCTCGACGAGGTCGCGGACGCTCTGGAAGGACTGGTTCTGGAAGCTACGCACGTCGTAGTAGGAATCCTTGATGGCCTGGCTCAGGGTGCGCACGGACACAAAGCGCCCGCCCCGACCGGTGCGTTCGGTCCAGGCCCGCAGCGCCGCCGCGGCCAGGGTGCTGCGGCCACTCTGGGCGGGACCGTGGATCCACCAGAGCTCCCAGCCGTGCCGAAACCGGTGCTTGCCGGCCGTGGCCCACTGGGACAGGCTCTCGGCGCCCGCAGGGCGGATGCCGTGCTCAGGGCGCTTGCGGAGGGCCGTGAGCAGCTTCGCAAGGTCATCCCGGCCCTCGAGCTCCCCCACTTCCTCCGGGGGGCGGGCCAGCAGGTCTTCCAGCTCGCCCACGCGGTTGAGCAGGGTCCGGGCGGTGCTTGCCTGGACGTTGTTCCACCACTTCCAGAAGTGGGTGAAGTCCGCCTCGCGGTAGCGGGCGGGCAGGCCCAGGGTCTCGGCGTCCGGGGCCAGGTCCGCGGTGCAGCCGCAGACCAGCACGGGCTTCAGTGGATCCGGATCGAAGACCAGGCCCTGCCCCTGGCAGCGGGGGCAATCGGGGCGACCCTTCATACGCCATCTCCGCCGCGCAGGAAGCCGCCGAGCACCTCGCGTCGGCGCTCACGGATGCGGGCCAAGGCGCGCTCCTCCAGCTGGCGCACCCGCTCCCGGGAGATGGGCGGCGTGAACTGCTTGCCGATCTGCTCGAGGGTCAGCGGGTCTTCGCCACCGAGGCCGAAGTGCAGCGCGATGATCCGGCGCTCTTTCTCGGTGAGGGTCTTCAGGCTCTCTTCGATCTGGTCGAGGAAGGCCTCCTGATCCAGCGTCTGCATGGCGGAGGGCTCCACCTCCTGCTCCAGGCTGTCACCCACGGTGAGGTCGGAGTCCCCGAGGCCCTGCTCCGTGGACACCGTCGAGGTGGTCTGCTGGAGCAGCTGGAGCCGCTCGACCTCTTCGATGCTCAGCCCGATGGCGTCGGCGATCTCCTGCAGCATGGGGGTGCGGCCAAGAGCCTGGCTCAGCTTCTGGGTGGCGCGGTTCAGCTGGACCAGGTGCCCCGCCACCTTCTGAGGCAGGCGGATCTTGTTGCCGTGCTCGGCGAGCGCGTGGAAGATGGCCTGCCGCACCCACCAGGAGCCGTAGGTCAGGAACTTGTTCT
>CAIRAS010000418.1 GCA_903876615.1 uncultured Holophagaceae bacterium | reverse complement strand
CGCGGCCTGCCCCTGGAAGAGCCCCATGTTCTGGGTCTGCAGTCCCTGGAGCAGCGTGTTGGTCTGCTGCGCCTGCTCGAGGCTGGAGAAGCTGGTCATCTGCTGGACCATCTGGTTGGGATCCTGGCTGCTGGAGGACGTGGGATCCTGGTTCTTCAGCTGGGCCACCAGCAGCTTGAGGAAGCTGTCCTTGTCCAGGGCGTTCTTGGCGGTTGCGGTGGTGGCTGACGACGTGGCTGTCGTGGCCGAGGTGATCATGCCGGTCTCCATGGGGACCTCCATACGAACAAGTGCTACAGGAAGCGTGCCGATCAGGCGTAGAGCTCGACGTGGTGCGCGTTTAGGATGGGTGCGGGGGTGGGGGCGGGTGGTTCTTGCCGGGCCACAGAGGCCTCCGGCAGCGTGCGCTCGCGGGAGCTGGGGGCCGAAGGTGCCTCCTGGAAGGGACGGTGCCCCTGCTGCAGATCGAAGCTGCCCAGGTGGAGTCCCTGGTCTCTCAACGACTGCTCAAGGTGGGGGCGCCCCTCCTTGACGGTCTGGACCGAGGCGGCCTCGGAGACCCAGACCTTGGCGTGGACCTCGCCGCCTTCGACCTTGAGGTGGATGGTGACCTGCCCCAGCGAGTCCGGGTGGAGCTGCAGCTGGGCTTCCTGGGCGCCGGACTTGAGCATCCAGCGGAGGCCGCCCTCCACCTGGAGGACCGGCGCGCTGGGCGGCGTGGCCGGGGCCTGGGACGGAGCCGGCGCGGCTGCGGGGGCGGTGGCAGCGGGTCCTTCTGCGGTGCGCTGGAGGCTGCCCAGCAGGGCCGGGGAGGCCCCGTCCAGGGTGCGGCCGGCGAGGGACTGCAGGTCGGTCAGCTTGGGCTCTCCCGGGTCCATGGGTGCGGGCGTGCCACTGCCCTTGAGCGGGGCCTGACCCGTCGTCGACTCCGGCCCGGCGGCGGACTGGCTCGTGGCCTTGGCCAGCACCTGAGCAAGCTCCTGGGGCGGCGCCGCAGGCACGCTGGGCTTGCCCGTGGCGGGCTCGGCCACTGGGCCGGTGGTGGCTTTGACCACGGGGCCAGGGGCGGGTTCCTCGCTCCTGCGGAACCCCTTGAGACCGGTGACCGGCTCCGCAAGGACCGCCTGCAGGAGGGCGGGCGCCGCGGAGAGGGTGGAGGCCTTCGGAGCCCGGTCGCCATCGGCCGCGGGCAGGGCCTGGAGGGGCGGGGCGGTCGCGTCAAGCGCCGGCGGGGGTGCGGTGCTGGGCGGAGCCTGCGGGGTTGTTCCCTCCGGCTGGGTGATGACAGGCTGGCTCGCGGCCTTGTCCAGGTCGTGCGCCAGCTCCTGGGGCAGTGCCGTAGTCAGATTGGGCTTATCTACCATGGGCTCGGCGACCGTTGCGGTGGCGGCTTTGGCCATGGGGCCAGGGGTCAGTTCTGCGTTGCCGGGGAGCCCTTTGAGGTCGGCACCTGGTCCGGCAAGGACTGCCGGAACGAAGGCGGGGTCCGCAGGTTGCACGGGGGTCGGCAGCGCCGAGGCGATGCCGGAAGGGACCGGGGCCTGGGTGCTATGGGCGACCGCGGGCGGCAGGGTGGCCGTCGGTGGGACCTGACGGGTCGTTGCCTCCGGACCGGCGACGACGGTCTGGCTTGGGCCCTTGACCAGGAGCTGTGCCCAGGCTTGGGGCAGCTCCGCTGGCACGCTGGGGGCGCTCGTGATGGGCGCGGCCAGCGGTGTGGCGGCGGCTTTGGACACGGGCCCAGGGGCCAAGTCCTCGCCTCCGCGGGCCACATTGGGGCTGGCATCCGCCCCGGCAGGGGCTGCCTGAACAAGAACTCGGTTGGCGGGTTGGGCGGAGGTCTTTGGCGCCGCGGCCGCGTCCAGGCTTGTCGGGGGTTGTGCGCTTGGCGGGGCCGTGTCGAGCGCAGGCAGAAGCGTGGCCGTCGGTGGGGCTGGGTGGGTCGTTCCCACCGGCCCGGCGGCGGGCTGGCTCGTAGCCTTGGCCAGGAGCTGCGCCAGTGCTTGGGGCAGCGCCGCGGGCAAGCTGGGCTTGTCTGCGGTGGGTTCCCCCTCTGGTGTGGCGGCGGCTGTGATCACGGGGCCAGGGGCCAGGTTCTCGCTTCCGCGGATCCCCTGGGGGCTGACACCCGGTCCGGCAAGGACTGCCTGAACGGGGGCGAGGTCGGCGGGCTGGGCGGAGGTCTCGGGTGCCGCGGCCGCGGGTTGGGCTGCAGAGGTCTGGCTGGCGGTGCTCAGCGGTCCAGGCAGGCTTGGCCCAGGCGTGACCGGAGTCGCCGCAGGAGGCGTCTGCCCGGGTGCTGCCGTTAGGACCAGCTGGACCGGGGCGGTGTCCTCCTGTGTGGGAGGGGTGGCCGCGAGCGGCTGCTGGGCTGGCGGAACGGTGGTCGCGCCCGGAGATGGGGCTTCAGGGTCGGTCGGCGGAGCGGCCGGGGAGGGCGCGGTGGTGGCTGCCGAAGTGGCCTGGGCCTCAGAGGCAGCCTG
>CAIRAS010000417.1 GCA_903876615.1 uncultured Holophagaceae bacterium | reverse complement strand
CTGATGGGACGCCTGTCCGACCGCATCGGCCGGGCCAGGGTCCTGCGCATGGGACTGGTCCTCACCCCGCTGCTGCTACCGCTGCCAGCCCTGCTGCCGAAGCTCTGGATGGTGGTGCTGGCGATGATGGGGCTGGGCAGCACGGCCAGCTTCATCATGAGCCCCTGCAGCCCAGCGGTGGCCGATCAGGTGGAGCAGCAGGGCAGCCAGAGCTTCGCCTCGGCGTTTTCCATCCTGAACCTCGCCTACTCCGTGGGCCTGATGATCGGACCCCTGGTGGGCGGGGTCCTGGTGCAGACCCTGGGCCTGCCCCTAGCCCTGGGTCTCTGTGGGCTGGGTTTCGCCGCCTACCTGCTGGCCGTGGGTCGCGTCAGCGCTTGATCGCCCGGTAGATCCAGCGGTCTGCGGCCTGGTCCCAGGGGCGCCCGTCTAGGCCGCCGAAGGCCTGCGCCACCTGGAAGCCAGCCGCCTTCAGGGCGGTTCGGACCTCCCGGTCCGTCGGGATCCAGATGTCGTGGCAGAAGCGCTCCCCTTGGCAGAGGCGCTCGGTGATGATGCGGCGACCGTCGGGGCTCCAGGTGACCCGTTCCTGGTAGCCCTCCTGGTAGTCCATCCAGTAGCCATCGACCTCGGCCACGCTCGCCTGGAGGCGGGACCGCCCCGCCAGATCCAGCAGCAGCACGCCGCCGGGCCGCAGCACCCGGGCGAACTCGGTCAGCTGGTGGAGGTTCTCGGCCTCGGTGGCGAAGTAGCCCCAGCTGGTGTAGGCGCAGAACACGCCCTCGGCGATGGCGTCCTTGAAGGGCAGGGCCCGAAGGTCCAGCCGAACCAGGGGCGTCGGCTGGGTGCTGCGGTGCCGGGCCAGGTTCAGGGGGCTCAGGTCGCCGCCGATGACCTGCAGGCCCCGGTCTCTCAGGTGGGGGTTCAGCCGCCCCCACCCACAGGGGAGATCCAGCACCCGGCACCCGGCGGGGAGGTCCAGCAGAGCAGCCAGGGCAGGGCCCTCCTGCGCCGCCTCCTCAGCCTTGTCCGCGTAGATGGTGAAGTAGGCGGGATGGTCGAAATCCCGGACGAACCAGTCCATGGGCCCAGTGTGGCAGACGCCTGGGGTTCAGGCCTCTTCCGCCTTCACGAGCTTGACCTGGGGCACGCTCTGGGGGCTGGGAACGCCCTTCCAGACGTAGCGGGTCCCGCGCTTCTGGCCGCTCTTGGCGATCTGCTGGGACTCTTCCAGCTCTGTGAACAGGCGCCGCAGGGTGGCCGGAGCCCAGTCGCATTCCTTCAGGCCCAGGGCCTCCTGGGCCTCGAAGCTGCTCAGGGAACCCTTGTCCTGCAGGGCCTGGCTCAGCTTGTTCTTCAGGTCCTCAAGCTCGGGCTTGGAGCGCCGGGCCTTGGTCTTGAAGGCGGGAGTGGCGTCGGCGATCGGGGCGACCACGGGTGCCTTGGGGGCAGGGGCCTGGGGCTGGGTGGCGGCCGGAGCGTTCTGGGCCTCGACGAGCAAGCCATCCAGGTACATGTCGCCACGCTCGGCCTGGAAGAACACCACCACGGAGCCCGGAGCCAGACCTTCATTCTGGAGGGCAGTGATGATTCGCTCGCCAATCCGTGACTTCTGGTCGGAAGAAAGATAGGGGGATTTAATCGTAACAACAGCCATGGGTGCTCCACTATGTTTAAGCAATCTATATAATATCCCACTAAGAAAATTCTGATAAATATTTATTTTATGACTAATCGGGTAGACTTCCCCGCGAGGGCCCCATGCGCAAGCCAAAGATCGAACGACCCGAGGAACAGCAACGCTTCGAGAACTTTCTGCGCTCCCGCCAGCTGAAGCTGACCGGCGAGCGGCTCGAGCTGGTCGAGGAGGTCTTCGGCCAGCCCCACCACTTCGACGCCGATCAACTGCACATGGCCCTCAAACAGAAGAGCAAGGCCATCAGCCGGGCCACGGTCTATCGGACGCTGGACCTGCTGGTGCAGTGTGGTCTCGTTCGCAAGAGCAGCCTTGGGGATCAG
>CAIRAS010000416.1 GCA_903876615.1 uncultured Holophagaceae bacterium | reverse complement strand
CATGCCGTGCAGCAGGTAGTTCGGCGGCTCCGCGGGGCTCTCCCGGCGGGTGATGAAGCGGCCGTCCGGCAGCAGGGCCGTGACGGCTTCGAAGGTGCCCGTGGCGCAGGCGAAGCGGCGCTCGGTCTTCAGGGTCGCGGGATCGAAGCTGTCCAGGAAGGGGCGGTCGCCCTCCGTCGTCGCGCCGGCGCCCAGGAGGAAGAGCAGGCCGTCCTTCTGGCGCAGGGCGGTGTGGCCACTGGGCAGCAGGCGGGACTGGAAGCTGCCTGGGTCGCGGTAGCGGTCGTTGCTGCTGAGGTCGAAGGCCAGGCGGGCCTCGCCGGGCTTCGCCGGGTTCACCAGCCAGGTGCGGGTCCAGCGGCGGTCGCGGTCATATTCCCGCACCACGGCCAGGTCCCCGCGCTCGCCCCACTCCAGGCCCATGAGCCGGGCCTTCACGCGGAGCAGCTCCGTGGGTGCGGCCTTGAAGGGCGCGGCCAGCAGCAGGGCGCGGTCCCGGAACTCAGCCTTGCGGCGAGTATCGCCGCCGTCCAGGGCCTCGGTCCAGACCAGGGTCGCGGGCTCCGTGGGCCGCCAGTGCAGGCGCCGGGGTCCTGTGCGCACGCCCTCGATGGGGATGTTCTCCGCCAGGGGCTGATCTGCGGCCAGGTGCACCAGGGCGCCGCTGCGGTCCCAGACCTCTTCCCGAACCGGGAACTGGGCCGTGGCCACCAGGTAGGAGAAGGGCCGCTGGAGCCGGGCCACCAGCAGCAGCTTGCCATCCGGCGAGGGCTGGACGTTGGCATAGAGACCGGGCCTGCCGATGAGCGTCTGGCTGCCCGTGGCGAGGTCCACGCGCACCAGCTGGGACTGACCCAGGAACTCGAAGCGGGTCTCGTCCTGGGCGTTCTGCAGCAGGTCCTGGTGGGTGGACACGGGCGCGGCCTTGCCTTCGTTCTCCTGGATGCGGGGCCCCAGCGGCACCTCGGGCGCCACGGGCTCCGGGCCCTGGCCGGTGGGCACGGCCTTGCAGAGCAGGCTGCCGTCCGGAAGCCAGTCCAGGGGGCTGCCCAGGATGGCGTTCAGCTTCAGGCCCGCGAGCTTCCGCAGCTTGCCCGTGGCGGGGTCGCCCACCCAGAGCTCCGTGGTCGTGGCCGTGGCACCCGTCAGCACGAACCGCTTGCCGTCCGGCGACCAGCGGGGCTGGCCCAGGGTCACGCCCGGCGGCAGGGCGAGGGGCTGCGCGGGGCCGCCCGCCAGGGGCTGCAGGGCCAGGGTCTTGAGGTGCGGCGGGTTGTGCGGCCCGCGGGTGCGGGGATTGAACCGGTGGCCCGCCAGGCGGGCCATGGGCTGGGCCAGCTCCCGGATGGAGGGATGGCGCTCGAACTCGGCCAGGAGGAAGCGGTCCCCCGCGGGGCTGGTGATGAGGGCCGGTGTCCCCGGCGCGTCCAGCACCGCCTGGATGGCCTTGGGCGCCTTCTGGTAAGGCGTGGGCTGGGCCAGCAGAGCAAGGCTCAGGAAGGGCGCAAGGGAACGCAGCATGGGGACTCCGGGCAACGTCCGCCATGATGCCACGGAACACGAGGTATGGGTCCTAAACGCAACGAAGCCCCCTCGCGGGGGCCTCGTCTCAAGGTAAAGGTAAAGTCCTAGGTCTCGCGTTCCGCCCGATTGAAGGCATCAGCCAGGGTCGCCTTTTTGAACTCAGGCTGGCGGGCCTTGGCGGCGTCCAGGTCACCGCGCTCCATGTCCTGCTCCAGCTGCTTGACGGAGAGGCCGATGCGGCGCTCGGTGGGATCGAGCTTCACGATCTTCATGGTGAGCTCCTGACCGGCGGTGAACTCCTTCTGGATGTCCTCCACACGGCGGCGGCTCAGCTCGGAGACATGCACCAGACCTTCGATGCCGTCGCCCAGGTCCACGAAGGCGCCGAAGTCGGTCAGCCGGGCGATCTTGCCGGTGATGACAGCGCCCACGTTGTTGTTCTCGAAGAAGATCTCCCAGACGTTGGGCTCCATCTGCTTCACGCCGAGGCTCATGCGCTGGGCCAGGGGGTCCAGGTTGAGGACCTTGGCGGTGACGCTGTCGCCCTTCTTCACGATCTCGCCGGGGTGCTTGATCTT
>CAIRAS010000415.1 GCA_903876615.1 uncultured Holophagaceae bacterium | reverse complement strand
GCACTTGCAGGCATCCCCGTCCATCCCATTGATCCCCGTCATGCTTTTGCTTTCTGGGACGGAATGCCAGGCCGAAGGTTCAAAGACAAGTGCATATTGGACGGGGATAAAAACGGATGAACGGGGATAACTGCCAAGAGGAGCCGAAAGCAGGCCCTTGCAGGGGTCGGTCGGAACCTATCGGCACCATCCGTTTCCTCTGCCGTTGGCGGTTCTTCTTCCCCGGAAATCCCGGATGAACCAATAAAAAGCTCGCCAGGGGCGCCCTGAGGTTGGGGTTCCATGGATAACCCTGGGTCCATGCCCGCGGTAAATAATTAATTGGTTTACCTTAAAGGGTATGCCTAGGGCGCTTAAAGCCATTCTCTACGTATAAGTAGTTAAGCATATTTACTAATGACCGGGGAGCACCATAGTTCGGACATCTGGTGGAGGAACCATGTTCAGCCCACTTCGCAGTGTCTGCGTGGCCGTTCTTGTTTCCCTTGGTGCGCTCTCCTTCGTGGGTTGTCGCGGAACGGGCGGGGCTTCCCCCGAGCCGGTTGTGGGGCCGAGCATCACGGCCCAGCCGGTGAGCCTGACGGTGAATGCCGGGGCCGCAGCCACTTTCACGGTGCTGGCCGCCGGGACAGAGCCCCTGACCTACCAGTGGCAGAAAGCGGGGACGGCGATCTCTGGTGCCACCGCCGCCACCTACCCAATCGCCGCGGCGCAGAGCAGCGACACCGGCAGCTACACGGTGGTGGTGACCAACGCCGTCAGCAGCGTGACCAGCACTGCGGCAACCCTGACCGTGAATGTGGCGCCGACCATCGGCACCCAGCCTGCGAGCCTGACGGTGACCGCGGGAGCCGCCGCCAGCTTCACGGTGGCGGCCACGGGCAGTGGCACCCTGAGCTACCAGTGGAAGAAGGACGGCACAGCGATCTCTGGAGCCACCGCCGCCACCTATCCCATCGCGGCAGCCCAGAGCAGCGACGCAGGCAGCTATACGGTGGTGGTGACCAACACCCTCGGTGGCACCGCCACCAGCACGACCAGCACGGCGGCCACGCTGACGGTGAATGTGGCGCCATCCATTACGACCCAGCCCGCGAGCCAGACCGTGGCTGCAGGCGCGGCAGCGACGTTTACGGTGGTGGCTACAGGCACGGCGCCCCTGACCTATCAGTGGAAGAAGGCGGGGACGGCCATCTCCGGCGCCACCGCTGCCACCTACGCCATTACCGCAGTCCAGGGCAGTGACGCTGGAAGCTTTACTGTGGTGGTGACCAACGTCGTCAGCAGCGTGACCAGCAGCGCCGCCACCCTGGCAGTGAACGTGGCGCCGACCATCGGCACGCAACCCGCGAGCCTAACCGTGACCGCGGGAGCCGCCGCCAGCTTCACGGTGGCGGCCACGGGCAGCGGGACCCTGAGCTACCAGTGGCAGAAGGGCGGCACGGCGATCTCCGGAGCCACCGCAGCCACCCATGCCATCACGGCCGCCCAGAGCAGCGACGCAGGCAGCTACACGGTGGTGGTGACGAATACCCTCGGTGGCACGGCCACCAGCACGACTAGCACGGCGGCCACGCTGACGGTGAACGTGGCGCCGACCATCGGCACGCAACCTGCGAGTCTGGCCGTGACCGCGGGAGCCTCCGCCAGCTTCACGGTGGCCGCCACGGGCAGCGGGACCCTCAGCTACCAATGGAAGAAGGATGGCACCGCAATCTCCGGAGCCACCGCCGCGACCTATTCCATTGCGGCAGCCCAGAGCAGCGACGCGGGCAGCTACACGGTCGTGGTGACCAACAGCATCAGCAGTGTGACCAGCAGTGCGGCGACGCTGACCGTGAACCCCGCGCCCCCAGGCACTCCCGTGGTGCAGACGGCCACCTATGTCACCACCGGTCGCACCGGCATCCAGGCTTCCACCACGGATCAGGGCGCCGGGATCACCTATGTCTGGACCATCACCGGGGGCACCCTCACTGCCGGCCAAGGGACCATTGCTGCGACCTACACCGCTGGAACCGTGGGTACTTTGACGGCAGCGGTGGCCGTCACCAATGGGGCCGGCACCCGCTCGGGAAGCGCGACTGCCACCGTGGTGCCTGCGCCCATGGCTGAGCTTGCGCTGCCCACCTCCATCCATCTGGGGGACGCCTGGATGCAGGCCAGTGTGCCCGTGCAGGCGGGCATGACCTACCTGTGGACGGTCACCCCTGGCACCGCCACCGCGACCATCAATTCCGGCCAGGGGACGGGAGCCATCGCATTTTCCAACGATGTCCTGGCGACCACCCATGAACTTCCGACCACTGCTTTTGCAGCAGCCGCATCCTCGGACTCCTTCCAGATTTCGGCCGATGTCCAGAACCAGGCCAGTGATCACGCCACCGCCACCAGGGTCGTCTCCATCGACAGTGGTACCTGGGTGGTCAAGAACGGTGGGCTGGCGATGCCCTCTGTCGGCACCACCATCACCCTTCTCGACAGTGGCCGAGTCCTGTTGGTCGGTGGCTCAGAGGGGGACATTTCGATCAACTTCACCACCAAGGCGCAGCTCTTCGATCCGGCCACCGGCAAGTGGGTTACCACGGGACCGCTGGGTGCGGCCCGCTGGACCCACAGTGCCACCCGCTTATTGAACGGGAAGGTCCTGGTGGCGGGCGGCATCGGCGCCACCGGGCCCACTGTGAGCGCCGAACTCTATGACCCCGGGACCGGAGTCTGGACAGCCACGGGCAACCTGGTGAACGACCGGGCTTTCCACAATGCGATCCTGCTCCCCAGCGGGAAGGTCTTGGTTACGGGTGGGAAGAGTCTTACGGGCTACCAGGCCAGTGCCGAGCTTTATGATCCGGGAACCGGCACCTGGACCGCCACCAGCAACATGGCTGGCCCGCGTCTCGGGAGCGCAATCACCCTGCTGGGGAACGGGAAGGTTCTGGTCGCTGGCGGAAACAACAGCACGGTCGACCTCAAGACCGCCGAGCTTTTTGACCCCGCAGAGGGTTCCTGGAAACCAACGGGCAGCATGGGGACAGTCCGCTCAGGCTTCTTGGAGGCGATTCGGCTAGGCAACGGCAAAGTCCTTATTGCGGGCGGCGATGACGGTACTGGCAGCCTCGAGAGCGCTGAGCTCTACGACCCGGCCCTGGAGACTTGGTCTCCCACCACTGGCATGGGCACCACCCGGGCCCGCCACTCCGTTACCCTGCTTGCGAGCGGGAAGGTGCTGGTCGCCGGGGGTGACCGATCCGCCTCGGGTGGAGCTTCTGGTTTCGACGCGACGGCCCTAATCTATGATCCCGCGACCACCCTCTGGACAGCGACGGGCGGACTCGCTGAGGCGCGCAGCATTCACAGCGCAGTCCTCCTGGCGAGTGGGCAGGTTCTGGCTGTTGGGGGGGCGAATGAGAGCAGGCTCCTTACCAGCGCGGAGACCTATGATCCGACGGCCGGAACCTGGTCTCAGCCTGCCGGCCTCGGCACGCCTCGCTTGAACACAACCATCGTCCGGCTTTCCACGGAAAAAGTGCTGGCCATCGGGGGGCGGCCAATTATCGGAAACCCTGCCTATCCCGTTGCCACGACAGAGCTCTGCAACCCCGCCACGGGGCTATGGACCGCCACCGGCAGCTTGAACACCGCGCGGGAGCTCTCCACCGCAACCCTCCTGAACAACAGCAAAGTGCTGGTGGCCGGCGGGTCTGCCCAGAGCGGCTACCCAACCACCACAGAACTCTATGATTTTGCGTCGGGCACCTGGTCCCTGACCGGCAGCCTGGGCACGGGGCGGGTCGCCCACACCGCCACCTTGCTGTCGAGCGGCAAGGTCCTCGTGGCAGGCGGGACGGGGCAGGCCAGTTATTTGGCCAGCGCGGAGCTCTACGATCCGGCGACCGGGCTATGGTCGGCAACCGGGAGCCTGAACGTGGCGCGGTCTGGGGCCACGGCCACCCTGTTGGCGAACGGCAAGGTCTTGGTGAACGGCGGGGGTGCGAGTGCCAGCACCGCACTCGCCAGCGCAGAGCTCTATGACCCCGCCACGGGCCTCTGGACCGCCACCGGCAGCATGACTGCCGCCCGCAGAGACTTCAGCTCGACCCTGCTGGCGAACGGCAAGGTGTTGGCGATTGGCGGCTACGGCCCGACCTACTACCAACCCTTCGCCAGCACGGAAACCTACGACCCCGCGACAGGCATCTGGTCCGCAGCAACCAGCCTTAGTGCAGGGCGCTCGAGCCACAATGCCGTCCGGCTTTTAGACGGAAGAGTCATGGTCATCGGGGGCTTTCTTCCCGGGATCGGCAGCCCCGCCACGGAACTCACCTATGGGATGTACTACCTCAGTACGGAGATCTTTAACCCGGGGACGGGAACCTGGAGCCTAGGCGCCAACGTGTCCCTGGGGAGTCCCGCCGGTGTAGTAAGAATGTCCGATGGCACGGTTGTCTGCGCCCTCGGGGGTAACACTGTCACCGAGGTCTACCTGCCGGGCCCCTTTGTGGCGAACCCGCCCGGGGCCCCCACGAACCTGGCGGCCACGGCCGGGGATGGACAGGTAAGCCTAAGTTGGACCGCAGCCACTGCTGCGACGACCTACCAGGTGGACTACTACGAGCAGAATGCCCCCGAGGCGGTTCACTACAAGGCCAACTTGGCGGGAACCTCCACCACCGTCACGGGGCTCCTGAACAACGTCCCCTATGTGTTCTCGGTCAACGCGGTCAACGGCAGCGGCACCACCCCAGGCACGCCCGCAACGGTCAACGCCACGCCGGTCCCCGCGGTCACGCTCGTGTCCATCGCCATCAGCCCCACCAACTTCAGCCTGGTCGCAAGGTCTGGGAATCAGCAACTCACAGCCACAGGGACCTATTCGGATGGGTCCACGGCCAATATCACCGCCACCGTGGCGTGGTCTTCTTCCGATGCCAGCAAGGCCGTCATGGATAATGCTCGAGTCAGGCCCCTTAGTGCCGGTAGCGCCCAGCTCACAGCGCACTTGGCGGGAGTGTCCTCCAATGCGGCCGCGGTCACCGTGACCGCCTATGTGGGGTCGTGGATCAACACAACCACGAACACGACCTCCACAAGCACTGGCACCGGCACGGTAAGGGTGCCCATGGATGTGTCTACGGTCATCGAGGATGGCACCTGGAGCGCAACCGCCCTGACCATCACTCAGCAAGGGAGCCATGGCACCGCCACCCTGAGCGGTCGGGTCCTCAGTTACCAGCCAAGCCATGGCTTCACGGGGACAGACACCGTCGTGGTGAATATTGTTGGGATGAGCTACAGCCTGCAGTCGATCGACATTGCTGGCACCGTCATTGGCACCAACCTGGTTGCTAACGCCAACACCGCCACCAAAACGATCACGATCTCGGTGGAGTGACCCGCCCTGGCGAGAGCCAGGGTCTGTGCCTGGCCCCGCAAGAAACGAAAAACGTCCCCGGGTTCGTCCCGGGGGCGATAACGCTGGGCTAACCTTTGGTGCGGTTGGCCTGACGATTAGGGCTTCGTCATGACGCGCACCATCTCGAGGACCTTGCAGGAGTAGCCCCACTCGTTGTCGTACCAGGACACGACCTTCACGAAGGTGCCGTCCAGGGCCATGCCGGCATCGGCGTCGAAGACCGAGGTGCAGCTCTCGCCCCGGAAGTCCGTGGAGACGACCTTCTGGTCGGTGTAGCCCAGGACGCCCTTCATGGGGCCATCGGCGGCGGCCTTCATGGCAGCGCAGATGGCTTCGTAGGTGGTCTCGGTGTTCAGCTCCACCGTGAGGTCCACCACGGACACATCGGAGGTGGGCACCCGGAAGGCCATGCCCGTGAGCTTCTTGTTCAGGGCGGGGATGACCTTGCCCACGGCCTTGGCCGCGCCGGTGCTGCTGGGGATGATGTTCTCGAGGATGCCGCGGCCGCCGCGCCAGTCCTTGTTACTGGGGCCGTCCACGGTCTTCTGGGTGGCCGTGGCGGCGTGCACTGTAGTCATCAGGCCGCGCTTGATGCCGAAGTTGTCATGCAGCACCTTGGCCACGGGGGCCAGGCACTTGGTGGTGCAGGAGGCGTTGCTGATGATGGCCTGCCCGGCGTAGGTCTCGTGGTTCACGCCGTAGACGAACATGGGGGTGTCGTCCTTGCTGGGGGCGGACAGGATGACCTGCTTGGCCCCGGCGGTGATGTGCTTCTGGGCGGTCTCCTGGGTCAGGAAGAGGCCCGTGGACTCGATGACCACGTCCGCGCCGACTTCATTCCACTTGAGCTCGGCGGGATCCTTCACGGCCGTCAGGCGGATGGGCTTGCCGTTGACCACCAGGGTGCTGCCCTCCACAGCCACGGTGCCCTTGAAGCGGCCATGCACCGAGTCGAACTGCAGCATGTAGGCCAGGTAGCCGGGCTCCAGCAGGTCGTTGATGCCGACGATCTCGATGTCGGGGAAGTTCTGCACCGCTGCGCGGAGCACCATTCTGCCGATGCGGCCGAAGCCATTGATGCCTACCTTGATCGCCATGGGGCTGCTCCTGGGTAAAGGGGTGGTTTCGCGCCTGCTTGGGGTTGCTCCCGGGCCGACCTGCCGCGCGCTGCCTGGCTGGGACCCGGGTGGGGAAGGTGGTGCAGGTTCAACCCTCAGGAGGGTCATGCCGATTCATTCCAAGACCCGAGGGTCAGCGGCACGCCATCCATGTTCGCCCCGGCGGTGTTCGGGGTCAATCTCACGATCCTGGGCGGAGGTTCCGGTATTCTCACAAGATCCCAGGAAGGAAGGGCCGCTATGTCCAATTCCATCCGTCGCATCGCCATCTGCACAGGGGGCGGCGACGCGCCTGGCCTCAACGCCGTCATCCGGGCCACGGTCATCGCGGCCACCAACCTGGGCTGGGAGGTCTACGGGATCCACGAGGGCTACAACGGCATCCTGTTCCCCGAGCGCTACCCCGAGGGGGGCGTGTTCAAGCTCACCCGGGAGCGGGTGCGGGGCATCGCCCACCTGGGCGGCACCATCCTTGGCACCACAAACAAGGGCAACCCCCTGCACTTCCCCATCAGGATGCCCGACGGCACCCTGCGGGAAGTGGACCGCACGGATGAGATCCTGGAGTACTTCGGCCGCCGGGAGCTGGACGCCCTGGTGTCCATCGGCGGGGATGGCTCCCTCACCATCGCCCACGCCCTGGCCAAGAAGGGCCTCCGGGTGGTGGGCGTGCCCAAGACCATCGACAACGACCTGGACAAGACCAACACCACCTTCGGCTTCGACACGGCCGTGGGCTTTGCCACCGAGTGCCTCGACCGCCTGCACAGCACCGCCGAGAGCCACCAGCGGATCATCGTGGTGGAGGTCATGGGCCGCTATGCGGGCTGGATCGCCCTCCACGCGGGCATTTCCGGGGGCTCCCATAGCATCCTGATCCCCGAGATCCCCTTCAATCTGGACAAGGTCGCCGCGAAGATCCGGGAGCGGGACAACCACGGCCGCCTCTACAGCCTAGTGACCGTGGCCGAGGGCGCCAAGCCCGCGGACGGCCACCGCGCCGTCCTCCAGGCAGCGGAGATCGGCCACGAGGAGCGCCTGGGCGGCGAGGGCGAGCGGGTGGCCAAGGCCCTGCAGGAGCTCACGGGCAAGGACGCCCGTGTGGTGGTGCTGGGGCACCTCCTCCGGGGCGGCAGCCCCACCAGCTTCGACCGCCTGGCGGCGCTCCGGTTCGGCGCCGCGGCCGTGCGGGCGCTGAACGAGGGCCACAGCGGCATCATGGTGGCCCTGGGCTTCCCCAACGTGAACTACGTGCCCCTGGATGAGGTCGCCGGGCGCATGAAGGGCGTGCCCCTGGACTGCGACACCATCCAGACCGGCCGCGACCTGGGTATCTGCTTCGGGGACTGAGGCTTCAGCGCCCCAGGAAGCGGGGCTTTTCGGCCGCGTTGGCGACGGCCTGGCCCAGGTCGAAGGTGAACTGGGCCTGCTGGACCATGCCGCGCAGGTCCCAGGCGGGATCGTATTCGTCGGTTACCTGGTGGTAGCGGGCGCCCATGGTGGCGGCCTTGGCCCTCAGGGCGGCGGGATCGGGGCCGAGGTAGTCCCGGCCGCCGCCCACGGACAGGGCTGGGACGCCCGCCTGGACGAAGCTGTAGTGGTCGGAGCGGAAGTAGCCCCCAGCGGTGTCCGGGTGGGGCCGTGCCACAGTCAGCCCCTGGGCCTTGGCCAGGACGCGTCCCGTCTCCCCCAGGGTGCTGCGCTCGCCAAAGGGCAGGCCGATGTCCCGGGTGGGCGCGACCCAGTTGAGGCTGTCCAGGTTGAGGTCCGCCGCGGTCGTGGCCAGGGGCCAGAGGGGTGCCGCGGCGTAGGCCCGCGAGCCCAGCAGGCCCTGCTCCTCGGCACAGACGAACAGGAACATCTGGCTGCGCTTGGCGGGCCGGGCCACGGCGGATCGGGCCATGGCCAGAAGGGCCGCGCAGCCCGAGGCGTTGTCCACGGCGCCGTTGTAGATCGTGTCGGTCTCGTGGCCCGGGTGGGTGTCCGTGGAGGGGGTGAGGCCCTTGCCCAGGTGATCCCAGTGGGCGGAATAGATCACCAACTCCTGCTTCAGCTTGGGATCCGTGCCGGGCACCACACCCGCCACATTGAACTGCTCCACGGTCCGCACGGCGCTGACCAGGGTGCCCTTCAGGGTCAGGCCCAGGGGCACGGGGCGGAAGTCGCGGCGCTGGGCCTGAATCCGGAGGGCATCCAGGTCCTGGCCACCGCGCTGGACCAGGGCCCGGGCCGTCTCCTCGGTCAGCCAGCCCTCAAGGGGCGGGCCCTCGGGCTCCTGGGCCAGCCGGAAGCGCTCACCGTCCCAGCCGTTCCGGACCACGGGCCAGCCATAACTGGCCGAGGCGGTGGTGTGGATGAGCAGCACCCCGGCGGCACCGTGCCGGGCGGCCATCTCGAACTTGGTGGTCCAGCGGCCGTAGATGCTGAGGTTGGGGCCGTCGAAGAGGCCGGGTTCCTCCGCTGTAGGGGCCGGTTCGTTCACCAGCAGCAGCAGCACCTTGCCGCGCACATCCAGGCCCTTGAAGTCGTCCCAGAGGTACTCGGCCGCCTCGATGCCGAAGCCCAGGAAGACCACGGGCGCATCAAAGGTCTGCTCGGCCTTCGCCACCCCGGAGCCGAAGACGAACTCGGCGCCGAAGGCCGGGCTGGAGCAGGCGCCTTCGCTCATGAAGCTGAGGGTGCTGCGGCCGACGAGGGTCCGCAGCCCGAGCAGGCTCACAGGCTGGCGGTAGGACTTGCCCCGCCCAGGGGCGGCACCCAGGGCCTGAAGTTGGGTCTCCAGGTAGCGGACCGTGAGCTCGGCCCCCCGCTGCCCCGTGCCCCGGCCCTCGAGCAGGTCATCGGCGAGGAAGGCCAGGTGGGCCCGCAGGGGGGCCTCCTGCACCTTCGGTGGCGCGGGCTGGGCGATGAGGCTGGCCGCGACCAGAAAGGGCAGCAGGGCATGCATGGGAACTCCGGGAGCGTCTCCATGTTACCTCGCAAGACGTGGCTGGGCCTGGTTGGGCAGTTCAGAACGACAAGGCGTTCCACGAAGGGCACGAAGGCAGGGTGCCTCCCGTGAGAATGGGGACAGCCAGAACAAAACGGATCACTGCCAAGGCGCCAAGAACGCCAAGAAAGGCATGGCCCCTTGGGTGGGGCCACCAAGCGCACACCAAATTAGGGGGCAGCCTCGCCGGCTGCACGGGTTGCGCCGGTGCTACTTGGCGCCCTTGGCGTCTTGGCGGTGATCTTTTTATCTCAACCCACGTGCCGAGAGCCCCGGCAGCTGGAACTGCACGGCCCCCAGCAGGGCCACAGGGGCCGTCACGGCCCGCAGGATGCTGCGGCCCAGGCTGACGGGCTGCCAGCCGTGGGCGGCCAGGGCTGCGAACTCCGGCTCGGTGATGCCCCCTTCGGGACCGCTGGTGAAGGCCAGGGGCTCGGCGCGCAGCGGGGGGTTGGCCTGCCCCGTGGCGAGCTCGTAGGCGACCCACTTCTGAGGTGCTTCCCAGGCGAGCAGGGCCTCGAAGGCCATGGGGGGTCGCAGCTCCGGGAGGCGGCTTCGGTGGCTCTGCTCGCAGGCGGACTGGATCAGCCGGGCCCAGCGCTCCATGCGGGCGGCGGTCTTGGCGGGATCGAACTCGCTGCGCGTGTAGACCACGGGCTGGATGAGGGTGGCGCCCAGCTCCACCAGGGGCGGCAGCAGCTCGTCGAACAGGCTGAGCTGGGCTGGCAGCGGCAGGCAGGCCTGGAGCGCGAAGGGGGGCTCCCGGTCTTCGTGCAGGGGAGCCACCAGGCGGGCTACGCCGCGGGTCCGGTCCAGCTCCGCCAGGTCGGCCTTCCAGGGCTGGTCCCCCAGCACCACCTCGAGGGCGTCCCCGGCCTTGAGGCGCAGGGCCCGGAGGTGCCGGATGGCCTCGACTCCCAGCGGCACCGTGGTGTTTTCGGCGGCAGGGAGGGCGGCAGGGAGGGCGGCGAGGAAGAGGCGGGGGAGGCTCACCCGCTCATGATCCCACGGGGGCTTCCCTGATTCGATAAGCTGGATGCTCTGGAGGACTCTTGGTTGACGCACTGCTCCAAGCCGCGCCCTGGTGGGCCTGGGTCGGGTTCCACGCCTTCGTATTCCTCATGCTGGCCCTGGACCTGGGGGTCTTCAACCGGCGCATCCATGCCCCGACGGTGCGGGAAGCGGCCATCTGGAGCGGGGTCTGGATCGGCCTCGCCCTCACCTTCAATGCCCTCATCTTCCAGGCCGAGGGCACCCAGAAGGGGCTTGAGTGGTTTACGGGCTACGTGCTGGAAAAGTCCCTGAGCGTGGACAACCTCTTCGTGTTCGTCCTGGTCTTCCAGAGTTTCCAGGTGGACCTGCGGCACCAGCACCGGGTGCTCTTCTGGGGTGTGCTTGGTGCCCTGTTGATGCGCGCGGCCATGATCCTCGCGGGCACGGCCCTGCTGAACCGCTTCGAGTGGATGATGTATGTGTTTGGCGGGTTCCTGGTCTACACGGGCCTGAAGATGCTGCTGGTGGAGGAGAAGGAATCCAATCCTGCCCAGAGCCCCCTGGTCCGGGCCTTCAAGCGGGTGGTGCCCTACGATGAGACCGCTGGGCATGCCCACCTGCTGACGCGCCACGACGGGCGGACCTTCGCGACACCCATGCTGCTGGTCCTCCTCACCATCGAGGTGGCGGACCTGGTCTTCGCGGTGGACTCCATCCCAGCGGTGCTGGCCGTAACCCGGGACCCCTTTGTGGTCTATACCTCAAACATCTTCGCGATCCTCGGCCTGCGCAGCCTGTATTTCCTGTTGGCCAAGATGATGGGCCGGTTCCACCGGCTCAAGACCGGGCTGGCCGTGGTGCTGGCCTTTGTGGGCGTCAAGATGTGCGCGGCCCACTGGCTCGTCATCCCTGTGCAGTACAGCCTCCTGGTCATTGCCGCGGTCCTGTCGGGAAGCATCATCGCCAGCCTGGCCTGGCCCGAGGAACATGGCGGGGAGAACTGATGGAAGTCTGGCGGCACGCTCTGGAGAATGCCCCAGCCTCGGGTCCCTTCGTCCTGACCCTGGGCACCTTCGACGGGGTCCACGCCGGTCACCGGGAGCTGCTGCGCCAGGCGGCAAGCCGCGCCCAGGCCGACGGCCACCGGGCGGCGGTGGTGACCTTTGATCCCCACCCCGCGGTGGTGGTGGCGCCCCAGCGCCGGCCCAAGCTGCTGATGACCCTGGAACAACGGCTGGCGGCCTTCGAGGCCGAGCACATGGACCTGGCCTGGGTGATCCCCTTCAGCCGCGCGTTCTCCGAGCTGGAGCCCCGGGCCTTCCTGGATCGCCTGCACCAGATCCTGTCGCCGGTGGAGGTGCATGTGGGCCGGGCCTTCTGTTTTGGCCGGGACCGGAGCGGCAACGTGGAGACCTTGGCGTCCTGGGGCGCGGACCACGGCTGCCAGGTGCACACCCTGGGCCTCCGGGCCCCAGACGGGGGTCGGCTCTCCAGCACCCGGATCCGGGAAGCCCTCGATGAAGGCGATGTCACCGCGGCGGCGGCCTTCCTGGGTCATCCCTATGCCCTGACCGGGGTGGTGGTGGAAGGCGACCGCCGGGGCCGGCACCTGGGGTTTCCCACGGCCAACCTCGACTGGGAGCAGGAGCAGCTGCCGGCCTTCGGGGTCTATGTGACGGAAGCGGTCCTCCCTCACCACGGGGGGGCCCACCTGGGGCTCACCAACGTGGGCGAGAAGCCCACCTTCGAGGGGCAGCAGCTCACGGTGGAGACCCACCTGCCGGGCTTTGTCGACGACCTCTACGGGGCCCGGATGGAGGTGCGCTTCCTCCACCGCATCCGCGGGGAAGCCCGGTTCGAGACCGTGGACGAGCTGCGGGCCCAGATCAGCCGGGATGTGGCTGCGGGTCAGGCCTGGTGGCAGGCCTGGAAGGATTGAAGGGAGCCCTAGCTGGCGACGGCGATGCGCCAACGGGTCAGGGGGCGTTCTGCCAGATCCCAGATCTGCATGCCCAGGGGCAGTCGGCTCACGCCCAGGCGACGCCGGATGATGGCCTTGGCGGTGTCCAGACTGTCGGCCTCGATGGGGCCGTATTCCATGAAGTAGCCGCTGAACTTGTAGGCGAAACTGCGAATTTCGGTCCGCATGGGGGCTCCGTTTGTCCCTTTCACCCAGTATTCGTCTTTTTTTCGTGTGTGTCAAGGCCGGACACGAAAAATTTTCTCGGGGTGGCAGAGCTGACGCAGTTCCAGCATGCGGCGGGTCCTTGGACACAGGTTGTCCAATCCGGTCCCTCGGGAGGACCGGGATCAAGCGGCCCTCAGCGCTCCCGGCGGTCCCCCACGACCACGGCAGGCACGCCCGCGACGATGGCCCACTCGGGCACATCCCGCGTCACCACCGCGCCCATGGCCACCACCGCGTGATCGCCGATGCTGACGCCGTCGGTGACGCCGGCGTTGGCGCCGATCCAGACATCCCGGCCGATGCGGATCCCGCGGGAGCGCACGGGCTGGTCCTTGAGGTCGCGGTCGGGCTTCAGCCCGTGGTCGAAGGCGTAGAGGGCGGCGCCGCTGGCGATGCGGGTGCCGTCGCCGATGTGGAGACCCTTGCGCCCCCCCTCGAGCCGCGCCCCGGCGTTGACGCTGACGTCGTTGCCCAGGATGAGTGGCCCGTGGAGGAAGGCCTGGGCGGCCACGGCGCAGCGGTCCCCCAGGACGACGGCGCGGCCGGGCTCGCCGAAGATGGCGGCATCCGGGGCGATGAAGCAGCCCTCCCCCAGCTGGACGGTCTCCTGGGCCTGCAGCAGGGCCTGCACCTCGGCCTGCCAGGCCTGGGCCCAGCCCTGGTGGCGGGGCTTCAAGGCGAAGTAGAGCCAGGGCATCCAGGCGAGGCGGCGCTGGTGCTGTTCCCGCAGGGACGCCAGCCTCGCCGGGTCGGGCGGAGGGGCTGGGCTGGGGCTGGGCGGCTTCGGGACAGGCATGCCGACATGGTAGCGGCAGCCGGGGCGGCTACTTGAGCGCAGCTTCCAGGGCAGCCTTAAGCTCGGCGCTGTCGGGAGCCACCTTGCTAGGGAAAGCCTGGAGAACCTGGCCGTCCTTGCCGACCAGGTACTTGTGGAAGTTCCAAGCCGGCTCTCCGTTCCGGGCTGTCAGGAACTGGTAGACCGGAGCCTTCCGGGGTCCCTTGACCTCCAGCTTCTCGAAGAGCGGGAAGGTCACGCCGTAGTTCTTCTGGCAGAAGGACTGGATCTGGGCGGCGCCACCGGGCTCCTGGGCGCCGAACTGGTTGCAGGGGAAGCCCAGGATGACGAGGCCGCGGTCCTTGTAGTCGGTGTAGAGCTTCTGCAGCCCTGCGTACTGGGGCGTGTAGCCGCACTCGCTGGCCACGTTGACCGCCAGGACCACCTTGCCCCGGTAGTCGGCCAGGGACTGGGACTTCCCCTCCAGGGTGGGGAGGGTGATCTCATACAAGCTCATAGGGATCTTCCTTTCGGCGGCGGGCAAGGCCAGACACAGGACGAAGAGGGCAAGGATCGGGTTGGGGCGCATGCAGCCTCCAGGGGTGCTTCCTTGGTTGCCGGTGGCGGGTCACCCGTTCCAAGCCGAAGGCACCCGGCCTCGTAGCCGGCGACCAGGTCTACCTGCGCGTGCGTGGTCCTACTTCCGAAGCTTGAGCAGATCCAGCACGATGACCAGGGCCATGAGGGAGGCCAGCAGCAGGAAGCCGCCCGTGAGGATCTTCTCCTTCAGCTCGATGGTGAGGTCCTTGCGGCGCAGCTTCTCGAAGGTGAGGAGGGCCATGTGGCCCCCGTCCAGGGCCGGAATGGGCAGGGCGTTCAGGATGGCCAGCTGCAGGCTGATGGCGCCGCACATGAAGAGGAAGACGTCCCAGCCGGTCTTGGCCGCCCGGCTGCCCTGGCGGATGATGCCAATGGGTCCCGCTACCTCGGCGCTGCGGGCCTGGAAGGTGACGAGCCGCTTGAGGAAGCTCAGCACCTGACCGCTCAAGCGCCAGGAGGTGCCCACGGCGAAGCGGCCGCCCACCAGGAAGTCGCTGGGGCGATAGGCTCGGCGCTCCAGGGGCAGGGGCATCGGCATGGGCATGAAGCCCAGGCGCCCCTTGCCGCCGTCCAGGCGCGGCGTGAGGGGCAGCTCCAGGGGCTTGCCATCCCGGGTGATCGCGAAGGTGACGGGCTCGCCAGGGTGGGCCTGGATGAAGCTCACAGCCTCTTCCCAGGGGGAGCCGGGAAACCGGAGGCTGCCAATGCCGCGCAGCTCGTCGCCGACCTTGAGGCCGCCCTGCTCCGCGGCGCCGCCCGGGACCACCTCGATGACGGTCCAGGATTCCTGGATCTTGATCACGCGGGACTGGTCGGCGCCCACGAAGGTGAACAGGACGAGGGTGGTCAGCAGGTTGGCCAGGATGCCCCCGCTGTAGAACAGCATCCGCTTCCCGTAGGGCTGCTGGAGAAAGCCGTAGGGATCCTCGGCGCCGGGTTCCTCGGGGTTGAAGCCGGCCAGCTTCACGTAGCCGCCCAGGGGGAGGGCCGACAGGCGCACATCGGTCTCCCGCCACTTGAAGCCCAACAGGCGGGGGCCAAAGCCCAGGGAGAAGACCTCCACGGGCATGCCCATGTATTTGGCGGCCAGGAAGTGGCCACCTTCATGCAGGAAGATCAGGCCCCCCAGCATGACCACGGGACCCCAGAACCCGACCCCGGGCAGCTTGAAGGCCACGAGGGACAGGACGGCGAGGCTCAGGACGTAAGACAGGCGAAAGCGATACATGGACACCCAGAGGATCAGGCCCGGGCTCGGACCCAACCTTCAGCATGACGCCTCGCGGCCTGGTCTGCATCCAGCACTTGGGCGAGGGAGGCCAGCGGGGTCACCGGGAGGCCGGCCAGGGTGTCCTGGTTGCAGGCCTGGATATCCCAGAAGCCCAGGCGTCCCTGCAGAAAGGCCTCGACGGCCACCTCGTTGGCGGCGTTCAGGAGGGCTGGGGCCGTTCCCCCGGCCCGGAGGGCCGCGAAGGCCAGGCCCAGGCAGGGGAACCGCTCCAGGTCTGGGGGCTCGAAGGTCCAGGTCCGGGTCTGGTCCCAGGAATAGGGGGGCACGGGGCCCGGTAGCCGGTCGGGATGGAAGAGGCAGTATTGGATGGGCAGCTTCAT
>CAIRAS010000414.1 GCA_903876615.1 uncultured Holophagaceae bacterium | reverse complement strand
GCAAGGATGAACAGCGTCGCCACGGGAATGGCGATGCTGGCCTTCAGGATGGCGCCGAGAAACACGGTGGCGATGCTGATGCACACCAGCAGCGCCGAGATGGTTCCGGAGGTGATCGCGAAGTTCACGAAGCGCCGCCGCTTGGCCAGGATGTGCATCTCCTGGCGGATCGGCGGAATCCGGTCTTCCGTGACGGTCTCGAGGCGCTCGTTCAGGGCCCGGGCGCGATCCACGATCCGCGCCAGCCGCGTGGAGAGCACTCCGAGGATCGTGCCGATGGCCGTCAGCAGGAAGACCGGTGCCACCGAGAGCTGGATGACGTGGGAGATGTCGGAGATGGTCTGGTCGGATACGGGTATGGGCATGGGATAAAGCTATCAGCCCCTAAAGCGCCTCTTCCTCGAAGTCCAGCATGTGCCCGCTCTTGCGGGCCTTGGTCTTGAGGTAGCGGAGGTTGTGGGGGTTCGAGGCCTGCTGGTGGCGCTCCCGGTCCACATCGATGCCGGCGGACTCCAGGGCCCCGATCTTGCGGGGGTTGTTGGTGAGGAGCTTGACCTTGGTGATGCCGAAGAACTTCAGCATTTCCACGGCGCAGTCGTAGGTGCGCAGGTCATCGGGGAAGCCCAGCGAGTGGTTCGCCTCGACGGTGTCCAGCCCCTGCTCCTGGAGGGTGTAGGCCTTGAGCTTGTTGAGCAGGCCGATGCCGCGGCCTTCCTGGCGCAGGTAGAGCACCATGCCGCCATGTTCGGCCACGTGGCGCAGGCCCTCTTCCAGCTGTTGGCGACAGTCGCATTTCAGGCTGCCCAGCACGTCCCCGGTCCAGCACTCGGAGTGGACGCGCACCGCAATCCGGCGGCGGGCATCGATCTCGCCGCTGACGATGGCCAGGTGCTCCTTGCCCGTGGCGTGCTCGAGGAAGCCGTAGACCGTGAACTTGCCGAAGACAGAAGGGACGTTCGCCTTGGCGATGAAAGGGACTTTGTCCGCCTGCAGCTTGCAGAAGAGCTCAAGCTTCGGGGCGCTGCTGGGATCGGTGGGCGACATGGGGGGTCCAGGGAAGTTCGTTCAACGTCTTGGATGCCACTACGAGGAAAAAGGGTCGGCGATTTTTAGAATCGGTCTCATTTGATAGTTATTGCATCAGACAATATCGCGCCCCAGCTGGGCCAGGACCGCTGCCTCCACCTGGGCGATGAACGCCGACAGGGACTGGGCGGCCTTGGCGCCGGAGGCCAGCCGGTGCCCCCCACCACCGAACTGGCGGCAGACGGCATTCACATCCACCCGCTCCCGGGACCGCAGGCTGACCTTGGCACGGCCATCGGCCGTCTCCGAAAACAGGGCGGCCACCTCCACGCCCTTGAGCTTACGGGGCTCTTCGACCAGGTCGTCCATGTCTTCGGAGGTCGCACCGCAGGCCGCCAGGTCTTCCTGGGTGACCGCCACGTAGGCGAATTGCCCCTCGCCGCGAAGCTGCAGTCCCCCCATGGCCCGGCCGAAGAGCTTGAGCTTGGCGGGGGTGGCGGTCTGGTAGAGGGCGTTGAAGGTTCGGGCCGGGTGCGCGCCCTGGGCGATCAGGTCCGCGGCAGCGTGGTGAACCTTCGGCGTGCTGTTGGAATGCCGGAAGTTGCCCGTGTCGCTCACCAGACCGGCATACAGAGCCTGGACCATCACTGGCGGCAGTTCCCCTCCGACGCGCGGTCGGACGAGGTCATAGACCAGCTCGGCGCTGGCGCTGGCAGTGCTGTCCGTGAACTCGGCGTGGAAGCCGTCCGGGGCATCCTTCAGGTGGTGGTCAAGGCAGGCCCGGACCGCCTTGGTCGCCAGAAAGGCCGGGGTCAGTGGTCCCATCCGCTGGGGCTCCGAGGCATCCACCAGCAGCCAAGCCTCGGGCCACTGGGCCAGATCCGCGTGGCGACCCGCCGGTTCGAAGGCCTCCACCCAGCTCTGGGGGTCCAGGAAGCGCAGGTTCTCCGGCAGCGAAGGGGTCACCACAATCCGGACCTCGGTGCCCTGCTCTTTCAGGTAGGCGGCCAGCGCCACGGCCGCACCCACCCCGTCCCCGTCAGGATTCTCATGGGTGGTGAGGAGAATCTTGGCGTGGCTGTCGAGAAAGGCGGCGAAGCGGTCCAGCATGAATCTTGACCTCACAAGTCAGGATACTACAGGTGTTCCCGCTTGCTCTCGAGGCTCTCCGGCGTGAAGGACTTGAGCTCATGCACCACTTCCGCGAGCAGCGCGCGCTTCAGGGCATAGGGCAGGAAGGCGCTCTTGAAGCCCATGAGGATGAGCTCCTTGATCTCCTCCAGGTTGAACCCCAGCTCGTCGTGGATCACCTGGAACTCGCGGCTGACGGTGGTGCCCGTGACCATGCGGTTGTCCGTGTTCACCGTGACCCGCAGGCCCAGGTCATAGAAGAGCCGGATGGGGTGATCGGCCATCTTCTTCACGGCCTTGGTCTGCACGTTGCTGGAGGGGCAGCACTCCAGCGGGATGCGGTGGTCGTTGACGTAGTTCAGCAGGTCCCCGTCCTCGATGAGCCGCACGCCGTGGCCGATGCGGTGGGCGCCGCAGAGGTGGATGGCCTGGTGGATGCTCTCGGGTCCGTAGGCCTCGCCCGCGTGGAGGGTGCAGTTGATGTTGTTCTGGAGCACCCGGCCGAAAGCATCCTTGTGGCGCTTGGCGGGAAAGTTCTCCTCGGCCCCGGCCAGGTCGTAGCCCACCACGCCCTTGTTCTTGAAGGCCACGGTCAGGTCCGCCAGCCGGAGGGAGATGTCCGGGGAGATGTGCCGCATGCCGCAGAGGATGACGCCGGTCTTGATGTTGTATTGCCGCTCGGCCTTGGCGAGACCCTCGAGCACGGCCTGCACAATGGCGTGCATGGTCAGCCCCTTCTGTTGGTGCAGGATGGGACTGTAGCGCACCTCCATGTAGCGGACATTCTCCAGCGCCGCGTCCTCAGCCAGCTCGAAGGCCGTGCGGACCAGGCTGTCGTAGGTCTGCATGACCGAGAGGGTCACATCAAAGGCCCGGAGGTATTCCACCAGGGACTTGCAGTCGTCGCCCACCTCCACGAAGGGGCGCAGGCCATCGACTGAGTTGGCGGGGAGCTTCACCTTCTGCTCCTCAGCGAGCTCGAGGATGGTCGGGATGCGCAGACTCCCGTCCAGATGGACGTGGAGGTCCGTCTTGGGAAGCCGCTGGAGATCTTGGAGCGTGAGTTTTGCCATGGCCCAGACTACCGCCAACGCTGGGTCTGTGGCCACCCGGCGCGGTGCGCGGGGGGTGGCTCTCAGCTGTCAGCTGTCAGCTAAGTGTTCAGCTGGCTCATGCGGTGAGCCAACACCGAGTCATCCGTAGCCCGGCTTTGGCAGGCCTTGCAGAGCCCGAAGATGTGGTGGCTGTGGTGCATGGGCCGGAAGGCGTATTCGGTGCAGATCTGGTCCTGGAGGGCCTCCAGGTCAGGGCGGTAGAACTCGATGATGGCATCGCAGTTCAGGCAGATCAGG
>CAIRAS010000413.1 GCA_903876615.1 uncultured Holophagaceae bacterium | reverse complement strand
TGAGCTTGATGTTCCCTTGCATGGACAGGCTCTGGAGGCCGAAGCCCCGGGTGTGGGCCTCGAGCGTCTGCGCCACGGCCAGGGCCGCCAGGGAGGCCGTCGCCACGGGATGGTCCATGATCTCGAAGCGGAAGTTCAGGGTGCGCTTGCCGCCCAGGTTCAGGCCGATGCGCAGGGGGACCATGTGGGCCTCGGCCCCGAGGATGCCCGCCACGCCGGCGTTGCGATCCAACCGCAGGGCCCCCACGGGCGCCACGGGCATGGCCAGCTTGAAGGAGTTCTGGTAGCTGGCCACCGTCGTGGCCACCGTGGCGGACCAGAGCGGCAGATCCACCGCCCCAAGGTTGAACAGCTGGTGTCCAAAGAGCAGGACGCGCTTGCCCGACACATAGGTGATGGTGCCGGAGGCGGCCAGGTCGAGGTCCCCCTGCATCAGCATGATGGCGGCCATCCCACCGGGTTCCAGAGGGCTGGCCTCCTCCCGGCCCCCGGACAAGGTCGGCACTGCGGCGAAGCTCACGGGCCAGCCGGCGAAGAGCCGCTGGGCCTCGGCACCCAGGGGGCTGCCCACCAGGGTCATGGGCAGGGCCTGGGGATCGGTCTCGCCCACCAGGCTCTGGAAATCCAGCATCTGGCCCTGGAGGGCGGCCTTCAACACCTTGGGCGGCTCCAGCTTCGGCAGGATCAACGGGGTGCGGCTGGGCGCCAGCTCGGGGATGTCCCGCAGCTGATCCAGCATCTCGCCGATGGGCGTGATGCCCCCGATCGCTTCCTTCTCGAACACGATGCCCGTGCTCAGGGCCCCGATGAGCTTGCCGTCGATGTAGCAGGGGCTGCCGCTCATACCCGCCAGAATGCCGGTATCGGCCAGAGGTCCCCCGGCTGCCTTGACCATGATGCGGCTGCGACCGGGGGCGGCATTCTTCTGGACGCCCAGCACCTCGAACTCAAAGCGCTCGATCTTCCCCCCCTGGAACACCGTGCGGCCATAGCCCTTCATGCCGGCGCGGATCTCGGCGACCCCGAGCGTGGCAGGCGCCTGGGCCAGCAGCGGCGCCACGGACAGCAGGGCGATCACAGAGGTCAGTTTCATGGGGTTCCCGGGAAAGAATGAGCCTAACAGACGGCCCCCTCGGACCTCCCTGTGACCATCAAGTGTCTTGTGGGCGGTATTCGTTCCTGAGCCCCCGGGAGCCTAGAGAAATGCCGCCTAAGGAAAGGTTGCAATCATGAATTTAATCGGTAAGCCCGGCATTCCTGTCACGACAGCGCCTGGAGCCTCCACTCCGAGTGCCGGGCCCCGGCGACCCCACCCACCGCTGGAGGTCCCGGCGGTGTCCCTTCCTAATCGCCCGCCGCCTGGAGGTCGACCTGCTTGGCCGTCTCAAGTTGGACACCCCGACCCGACCATCCCCGTCTGCGCCTTGGGCCAGAACTCCTGACCATGCCCTTCCTCGCCGGCCAAGCCTACAGCCAGCGAAATCGTTAGCTATATTTCGTTTAGAATTATTGATACATCTGTTTTGGCATATTCATTTCATTGAGCAATAACGAATTTACATCGGTCTTGAGCAGGCCTTATCAGATCAAGGTCGGCTGCTGGCAGAGCCCTGTTTGAGGGAGTTCCGCAACCCCTGGGCCTGCCCGTCCGCTCCCACCTGAGACGAGCATGTACCGGGAGTGTGATTTCGGTTGCTTAACGCCTTGGTCCCCTTTCAATGGGGCACCCGGGCCGCTACCCTCAAAACTGGAGGAACTTCCTATGCGTTCAAGGCACCTGAGCACTTCATCTCTCGCGGCCCTGCTGGTGGCAGCGGCCCCCCTCATGGCCCAGGGCGTCTCCACTCAGCTGGGTGGCCGCGTGCTGGATGCCAAGGGCGGCGCCGTGGCAGGCGCCACCGTGGTCATCCGCAACCAGGAGACCGGCTTGACCCGCACCCTGCAGAGCAACGCCGAAGGCCGCTACATGGCCACCATGCTGCCCGTGGGCCCTTATGTCGTGACCGTCACCAAGGCGGGCTTCCAGACCGCCGGCAACATCAAGCTGAACCTGAACCTCGGCGATGCCGCGCCCCTGACCGTCAAGCTCGCGCCCGAGACCGGCGCCGTGGTGGAAGTTGTCGCCGCCTCAGCCCAGGTGGATAGTGAGCGCGCCAGCGCCGCCGCCATCATCTCCACGGACAACCTCTCCAACCTGCCGGTGCTCAACCGCTCCTTCACCAACCTCGCCACCCTGGCTCCCCAGGTGGTGGTGGATAGCAGCCGCGGCAACCTCGCCATCGCCGGCCAGCGCGGTGTGAACACCTCCATCAACATCGACGGCGGCGACAACAACGAGCCCTTCTTCGGCGGCGCCATCGGCGCAGCGGAGAGCAAGGCCCCGTTCACCATCTCCATCGAAGCCATCCGCGAATATCAGGTCGTCACCGACGGTGCCAGCGCCGAGTTCGGCCGCATGGGCGGCGGCTACGTGAACGCCATCACCAAGAACGGCACGAACGACGTGGCTGGCAGCCTCTTCTACTACACCCGCCCCAGGATCTGGGTGGAGCCGGGTCCGACCCTGCTGCAGCCCAATGGCAACACCACCTCCTACCCCGTGGGCGACTTCAAGCAGGAGCAGTACGGGTTCAGCATGGGCGGCCCCCTGGTCAAGGACAAGCTCTTCTATTTCGTAGCCTATGACGCCCAGCGCAAGACGTCCCCGACCACCCAGATCTATGGGGGTGCCTCGGGCCTCTCGACGGCCGCCGGTGGCCCCCTGAGTGCCTCCAACCCCTACGATGCCATCCTGCTCGCCAAGGGCGGCAACTACAGCAGCCCCGAGAACTCTGAGGCGATCTTCGCGCGCCTGGACTGGAACATCACCACGGACCAGACCCTTCAGCTGCGCCTGAATCACTCGAGCTACACCGGCGACACCGCCGGCGGTGTGTACTACACCGCTGAGAATGTCTCTTCGGATAACAACAGCGCTGATACCTACGTGCTGCAGTGGACCTGGGTCATCAATGGCAACTGGATGAATGAGTTCCGCGTGAACTACGCGAAGGATGACATGCCCCGCGTGCCCTACTCCAAGACGCCCGAGGTGGTCATCACCAACGTTGGCACCTACGGCGCCTATCCCTTCGACCGCACCTACAACACCAAGCGCACCCAGTTCCAGGAAAACATCAGCTACGTGACCCCCACGCTGCAGGTGAAGGCCGGCTTCGACTACAACAACGTGGACGTCTCCGAGTTCTTCGCGGGCAACTGGCGGGGCGTCTACACCTTCAGCAGCCTGGCCAACTACCGGACCGGGAACTGGACCTCCTACCAGCAGAACTTCGGCCTCAATGGCATGCCCATCCAGCAGGCTGGCCTCTTCGCCGCCACGGAAAAGCAGCTGGCCGCCTTCATCCAGGCCGACTGGCGGATCACCAACACCTTCAAGGTGGGATTCGGCCTTCGCTGGGACAAGCAGCAGAATCCTGATTTCCCCATCCTGGACATGAGCAACCCCTTGGCTGCCACCATGCCCGTGACGTCGAAGATCCCCACGGACAGCCAGTTCTCCCCTCGCCTGTCCTTCACCTGGACCCCGGCCGCCGACCAGGGCAAGACTGTAGTCCGCGGGAGCGTGGGCCGCTATGTGAGCACCACGCCCGCCGTGTTCCTCTACCAGGCCTTCGCCGCCAACGGCATCCGCACCGGGTCGGTCTCCTTCACGGCCGCCCAGGCTGCTGCCAACAACATCCCCATCGGGGCATCCTTCAATCCCACCACCCCCTACTGGGTCCCGACCTTCACGCCTGGTCCGGCCAAGTACAACATCTGGACGTTCAGCCCTGACTTCAAGAACCCCTACACGGATCGCGTCAACGTCGGCGCCGAGCGTCCCTTCTCGGATGGCCTGGTGCTTGGCCTGTCGGCCACCTATGCCAAGGGCAACCAGCTCGAGCGCACCGCGGACATCAACCTCGGCACGCCCACCGCGAACGCCTATGGCCGCTTGATCTACCCGAACACGCAGTCCAATGGTGCCTACACCGCCGTGCGTCCCAACAGCAACTACGCGCTGATGGGCGTGTACATGTCAGATGCCACCAGCATCTACCATGCCTACACCGCTAGCCTCAAGTTCCACAAGGATGGCAGCCCCTTCGACGCCCAGCTGTTCTACACCTACGCCATCAACAAGGACAGCGACTCCAACGAGCGCAACTACTCGGGCGTGAGCATCCAGGACCCCGGGAAGCTGGGCAGCCAGTGGGGCTTCGCGGACACGGATCGCCGCCAGATCCTGACCGGCTACATGAGCTTCCTGGACAAGGAAATGAGCGGAATCCTGACCTCCCTCTCCCTCCGCTACCAGACCGGCACGCCCTACACCCTGACCTACACGTCCGATGTGAACGGCGACGGCATCAGCAGCAATGACCGCTACTACCAGAACGGGGTGGATGTGGGCCGCAACACCATGCGCGGCGGCTCCAACTTCTACCTAGACCTGGGCCTCCGCCGCGACTTCGCCATCACCAAGCGGGTCAAGGTGACCGCTTCCATGGATGTATTCAACCTCCTCAACCGCCAGGACACCTACCTCTCCACCAAGGTGTCCTACCCCACCGGAGTGACGCAGGCCACCGTGGATGCCAACTATGCCCTGAACCTGGCGCAGCAGCAGAACTGGGTGGGCGCAGCGCGCCAGATCCAGGTCGGCGCCCGCTTCGCGTTCTAGTTTCAACTCCTCCACCGAAAGGGCGGCGCCACGGCGCCGCCCATTTTCTTGCTAGGCTGGAGTCATGGGCACACAGCTGAAGATCCTCGCTCTGGGCGATGTCGTGGGGGAATCCGGCCGACGGCTGGTGGAGGAGTTCATTCCCAGCCTCCGCCGGGAGACGGGCGCGGACCTGGTGGTGATCAACGGCGAGAACGCCGCGCACGGCCACGGCATCACGGAAGCCATCGCCCGGGAGTGGTTCGACAACCTGGGGGTGGATGTCATCACCACCGGCAACCACGCCTTCGACGTGAAGGGCATCGAGAGCTACTTCCGCCAGGAGCCGCGCCTGATCCGGCCCGCGAATCACCCGCCCGCCACCCCCGGCAATGGCTGGGTGAAGCTCCACACCCCCTCCGGCGCCGAGGTGCTGGTCATCAACCTCATGGGCCGCGTCCACATGTCGCCCTGCGACTGCCCCTTCCGCTGCGTGGATGGCATCCTCCAGAAGGAGCGCGCTGACCTGGTGCTCGTGGACATGCACGCCGAAGCCACCAGCGAGGCCCAGGCCATGGGCTTCCACCTGGCCGGCCGGGCGGCGGCCGTGCTGGGCACCCACACCCATGTGCCCACCCTGGACACCAAGGTGCTGCCCGGCGGCACGGCCTATGTGACGGACATCGGCATGACCGGACCCTACGACGGCGTGATCGGGATGAAGAAGGAGTGCAGCCTGGGCCGCTTCCTCAACGTCCAGCGGCCCCGCTACGAGGTCGCCACCGGCGATGCCCAGCTCCACGCCGTCCTCGTCACCACCGACGGCCGCCAAGCCACGTCCATTGAGCGGATCATCAGAACGCTCTGATGCCCTTGTCTTTCCCTATCTGAAATCGCTGCGCGATTTCAGCGGCTATACCGCATTCTCGGCGCACGGGGCCCCGCTCCGCAGGCGGCATTCACCCGCCTGCTCTGCGACCCGTCAGCCGCTGTCAGCGGCTGTAGCGCCTCAACATCCGCATGTTCCTGCGGTAGGCGGCGCCGCGGGTGAAGTTGATGGCCACCTGGCGGGGAAAGCGGGTGATGGCGCTGGCCAGGGTGATGAAGGTGCGCACGGTCTGGGCGGGGCCGCGGCCCATGCGGCTGGCGTTGTCGTAGTAGACCATCAGGGCCTGGCGCATGGTCGCCTTCGGCAGGTTGAACAGGCCGTAGCTCTCGATGACGTCGTGGTTGATCCGGCGGGTGCCATCCTGCTCGGTGACGATGAGGTCCTCGGGGCGGATCTCCTGGTTCATGGCGACTCCTAGGGACAACAGTCTATCGGCCCAAACTTGGGTTTGCTCAATCTGTGCCAGTTTTATCCCGTTGCCCGCCAACCTTCCCTGTTTCAGGAAGCCAGCTGGCTCCACCCGTCCAGAAACAGCTCGAAATAGGGGTCCGTGGCGGCCTTCTGGCGCACCAGGGCCCGGATCTGGGCCTCCTCGGCCTCCAGCTGCTCCGGGGTGAGGTGCCCCGACAGGGTCATGCCCCGCAACCAGACCAGGAAGGTGGTCAGGGCGTCGAACTGGTTGTAGCGGACGATGCCCGCCACATCCCCGGCCCGCCAGAGGTCGATGACGCTCTTCCCATCGGTGCCCAGCTTGCCGGGAATCCCGCAGGCCGTGGCCAGCTCGTGCAGGGTGGAGGAGGCCTTCCCCCAGCTGCCCAGGGCCTCCCGGAGGTCGATGTGCTGGCTGCCGTAGCGGTCGAAGAAGTCGTCCTTGGCCCACTTCTCCGCGCTCCGCCCCAGGCCTGGGATGGAGAGCCGGTGCACCATGGCCCGCTGCACCAGGATGGGCAGGTCCGCGTCCCGGGAGTTGAAGCCCACCAGCTGAGGCTTCCGGTCCCCGATGGCCACCAGGAAGCGCCGCAGCAGCTCGTCCTCGGGCAGCGCCTCCGGCCCGTCCGGCAGGGCGAAGAGCCGGTGCGAGACCTCGCCCCCCTTCACCGTGCGGACCACCGCGGCGATAGACACCACGCGGCAGAGAATCGTCTTCAGGTAGGGCCGCGGCTCGGCCTCGGTGGCGCCGCCATAGGCCCACATACGGGTGATCACCTCCTCGTCCGGCAGGTCCCGGGGCAGGCCCAGCACCCGGCGGCCCGTGGCGGGATCCGGCACCCACTCGGCGTCGAAGGCGAAGATCTGGTGATGGGGAGGGCGCAGCATGGGGGGACTCCGGGCTCAGACACCGAGAAACTACACTCGCAGAGATCGCGGGAGAAGCGGAGAAAAGCGGAGGAAATTCACGGGGGCGGGACGCTAAGATTGAGGGAGTTAACCACCTCGGCATCAGCTTCGCATTATCTGACCCCACCCCACCCAAGGAGAGACCTCCATGAGCATCCAGAGCATCGGCGTCATCGGCGCAGGCCAGATGGGCAACGGCATCGCCCACGTCTCCGCCCAGGCGGGCCTGACCGTGGTGATGCAGGACATCAGCGAGGCCTTC
>CAIRAS010000412.1 GCA_903876615.1 uncultured Holophagaceae bacterium | reverse complement strand
TTCCCCGGCTTGAAGCGGATGCTCTTGCCCTTGGGGATCTGGACGCTGGCGCCGGTCTTGATGTTCCGGCCCATGCCGCGCTTGCGGGGGCGGGGCTCGAAGACGCCGAAGCCCCGGATCTCGATGCGGTGGCCGTTGAGCAGGGCATCCTTCAGGCGCTCCGTGAGGAGATCCACGACCTGGAGGGCGGTGGCGCGGGAGCAGGGGTGCACCTTCATCAAAGAATTGGCGATATCGATCTTGATCATCGGCGACCTCGGGAAGTGATTGGGAAGAGCCAGAATAGGTGAAGGAAGGCTACCGTGCCAGGGTGATTTTTACATCAGGGTTCGCGGGCATGGCCATGGGAGTCCCGGGAGCCGGGGGCTGGATGCGGGGCGGCTGGGGCCCGCCGGCCTCCCGCCCGCCCCCCTGGGCGATGGACATGCCTCGCTCCATGTTGCTTCGGGCGAGGTCCGAGGTGGCCATGACGCCCTCCAGGCGGAGCTTGAACTCCCCGACGTTGGTGGCCCGGTGGAGGGCCTCCTCCTCGGTGATAAGGTTCTGACTTAACAAGAAATAAAGACTCTGATCAAAGGTCTGCATGCCGTACTGGGCCGTGCCGGAACTGATCACGTCCTTCAGCAGCTTGGTCTTGTCCTTCTCCTCGATGCAGGACCGGACGGTCTCGGTGGCGACCATGACTTCCACGGCCGGCACCCGGCCTTGGCCGTCGGCCCGGGGCACCAGGCGCTGGGAGATGATCCCCTTGAGCACCGAGGCCAGCTGGAGGCGAATCTGCTTCTGGTGGTGGGGGGGGAACACGGAGATCACGCGGTTGATGGTCTCGGTGGCGTCCAGGGTGTGCAGGGTGCTGAAGACCAGGTGGCCGGTCTCGGCGGCGTGCAGGGCCGTTTCGATGGTCTCCAGGTCGCGCATCTCACCCACGAGGATGACGTCCGGGTCCTGGCGGAGGGCAGCCCGCAGGGCGGAAGAGAAACTCTTGCAGTCGGCCTCGACCTCACGCTGGTTGATGATGCTGAGGTTGTCCCGGTGCAGGTATTCGATGGGGTCCTCGATGGTGAGGATGTGCTCCGTGCGCGTGGCGTTGATGAGGTCGATCATCGCCGCCAGGGTGGTGGACTTGCCGGAACCCGTGGTCCCCGTCACCAGCACCAGGCCGCGCTGCTCCTGGCAGATGGTCTTCAGGACCTTGGGCAGCATCAGATCGTCGATGGTGTAGATCTTCCGTGGGATCACCCGGAGCACCAGGCCCACGGTGCCGCGCTGGTTGAAGACATTGCAGCGGAAACGCCCCAGGCTCGGCACCGAGTAGGCGATATCAATGTCGAAGTTTTCTTTGAACTTTCCCTTCTGGCGGTCGCTGGCCATGATCGCGTAGGCCATGGCGATGGTGTCTTCCTGCACCAGGCGTTTGAACTGGGTCAGGGGGGTCAGCTTGCCTCGAATGCGAGCGATCGGGTGGTTCCCGACCTTCAGGTGAAGGTCACTGGCACCCTGCTCACAGACGACGGTGAGCAATTCATTGATGTGCATGGGGATCTCCCGGTAGGGGTCGGAATTATCTTAGTCCCCATTCCGCTTATTGGAAGGGATTCGCGATCAGGGCTCGGAAAAGGCCGTGGTTTCTGGTAAAATCGAGGGTTCTGCCCGGCCTTTGCCAGGGCCGCCCCGGGAGCCCGATGACCGCCCTTGAAAAGATCCGCAATCTCGCCATCATCGCCCATGTCGATCACGGCAAGACCACCCTCGTAGACGCCCTGTTCAAGGGCGCTCACATGTTTCGGGACAACCAGCGGGTCCAGGAACGGGCCATGGACAGCAACGACCAGGAGCGGGAGCGCGGCATTACCATCCTGGCCAAGACCACCTCCCTGCACTGGGGCGGCTACCGCTTCAACATCGTGGACACCCCCGGCCATGCCGACTTCGGCGGCGAAGTGGAGCGGGTGCTCAGCATGGTCGACTCCGTGCTGCTGGTGGTGGATGCCTTCGACGGCCCCATGCCCCAGACCAAGTTCGTGACCCGCAAGGCCCTGGCCCTGGGGCTCCGGCCCATCGTGGTCATCAACAAGGTGGACCGCCCCGGCGCCCGTCCCGTCTGGACCCAGGACCAGGTCTTCGACCTGCTCATCGAGCTGGGCGCCACGGAGGAGCAGCTGGACTTCCCCTGCGTGTTCGCCAGCGCCAGGATGGGCTACGCCATGCTGGACATGAACGACCCCGCTGAAAACCTGGATCCCCTCTTCGACGCCATCGTCAAGCACTGCCCCCACCCTACCGGCAGCCCCGAAGCCCCCCTCCAGATGCTGGTCACCCTCATGGACTGGAGCGACTTCGTCGGCCAGATCGGCATCGGCCGCATCGTGAACGGCCGCATCCACGTGGGCGACAGCGTGGCCCTCATCAAGCGTGACGGCACCATCCAGCAGCAGAAGATCACCCAGCTCTATGGCTTCGAGGGCCTCAGCCGCATCCAGCTTGAGGAAGGCAGCGCGGGCGAGATCGTGGCCATCGCGGGCATCGAGGACATCCGGGTGGGCGAGACCATCGCGGATATCGCCAGCCCGGTGGCCCTGGAGTATGTGGACATCGACGAGCCCACCATCTCCATGATGTTCATGGTGAACGCGGGGCCCTTTGCCGGCCAGGACGGCAAGTACATCCAGAGTCGCCGCATCCGCGAGCGCCTCCAGAAGGAGCTCCAGCACAACGTGGCCCTCCGGGTGGAGGACACGGAAAGTCCTGACTCCTTCAAGGTGAGCGGCCGTGGCGAGCTGCACCTCTCGGTGCTCATCGAGACCATGCG
>CAIRAS010000411.1 GCA_903876615.1 uncultured Holophagaceae bacterium | reverse complement strand
GGGCGCTGGTGCGCCCAGTTGGACTCGAACCAACGACCTGCAGCTTAGAAGGCTGCTGCTCTATCCACCTGAGCTATGGGCACGCAGGTCCAGTCTAGCGGGTTTTGGAAGCCGGCTTAGTGGGCGCCGCCGTCGGTGCTGATGCCCAGCTTGTCGAAGGACCAGAAGAGCAGGGCGAGGCAGATGGCGACGACGGTGCCGAGGGCCATGCCGCGCAGCTCGACGGTACCCAGCTTGACGGCGGCGCCGCTGATGCCGCTGATGAGCACGACGGAGGTGAGGATCAGGTTGCGGGACTTGGTGTAGTCCACCTTCTTTTCGATCAGCATGCGGATGCCAGCGGCGGCGATGACGCCGAAGAGCAGCATGCAGACGCCCCCCATGACCGGCACCGGGATGCTGCGGATGATGGCCGCGAGCTTGCCGGAGAAGGACACCACGATGGCGATGATGGCGGTACCTGCGATGACCCACACGCTGTAGACCTTGGTGATGGCCATGACGCCGATGTTCTCGCCGTAGGTGGTGTTGGGGGTGGCGCCCACGAGGCCGGAGAGCACGTTGGAGATGCCGTCACCCAGCAGGGAGCGGTGCAGCCCCGGATCCTTCACGAGGTCCTTGCCGACGATGTTGCCGGTCACCACCAGGTGCCCCACATGCTCGGCCAGGACCACGAGGGTCGCGGGGAGGATGATGAGGATGGCCTGGACGTTGAAGACTGGCGCGTAGAGCGTGGGCACCTGGAACCAGGGCGCCAGGCGGACCGCCTCGAAGTCCACGACGCCCAGGCCCAGGGAGAGCACGTAGCCGGCGATGACGCCCAGCAGGACGGGGATGACAGCCATGAACCCGCGGAGCAGCACGGAGGCCAGGATGGTCACGGCGAGGGTGGAGAGGGACACGATGAGCGCCAGCTTCACCGACATGCCCAGGGGCGTGCTGCTGGCGGTCAGGCCTGCCATGTTGGTGGCGACAGGGGCCAGCTCCAGGCCGATGATGGCCACGATGGCACCCATGGCCGCGGGCGGGAAGATGACCTCGATCCAGCGGGTGCCCGCAACCCTGACCACCTGGGAGAGCAGGATGAAGATGAGGCCAAAGACGATGAAGCCGCCCTGGGCCGCGGAGTAGCTGAGACCCGAGGCCAGCACGGCAAAGACGGGGGAGAGGAAGGCAAAGCTCGAGCCGAGATAGGCGGGGATGCGGCCCTTGGCCACGGCCAGGTAGATGAGGGTGCCGACGCCGTTCATCAGCAGACAGGTAGCCGGGTTCACCTTGAACAGGAAGGGCACCAGCACGGTGGCCCCGAACATCGCGAAGAGATGCTGGAGGCTCAGGGGCAGGGTCTGCAGGATGGGCAGGCGTTCGTCGACATCGATGGTTCGGCGCAGCATGGGTCCTCAGGAAAAAGAGTCCTGGGGTGAAGCCCAGGCAGCGTGGCGGAGGGGGGCCATGAAAGGACGACCCGAAGCGAAAGATCTCTGGGCGCCTTCAAGTCCCCGGGGCGGGGGTCACACACCGTGAGGCCCCATGAATGACTGCGCTCAAGGGTGCCAGCGTGCTCCCTTAGACTGCCCATGCTGGGACCCGCTGTGTGGATAAATTTGTGCTCGTTATTTTCATAACACTAGGTACTTCTATGTAGCGACATTGAGAATGATGATCAATTTAAAATCAGCAATTATTAATCTTGCGCTTGCCAAACCAAAAGACTCAATTATGCTTTGATAATTCAAGCCCTTCCCAATATCGAGGTCCTCAGCATGCCCCCAACACAGGTTTGCCGAAAATTGACCATTGACCTCCTTGCCTGGAAAAGCTTTTCAGGGGTTGTTGGCCTACTTGGTCTCGCCTTCACGCTTTCGCTGGCCCTCCTCGGTTGTGGCGGTGGCGGGGGCAGTGCGAGCACCCCGACGGCGAACCTTACCCAGAACTACCACCCCGCCGGTTGGATCGGCAGCCATCCCGGCAGCGCCATCGCCGGGCTGGATGCCTGCACCAAGTGCCATCAGCTTTCCGTCGCCACCGCGGGCAGCAATGTTCCGACCTGCACGTCCACCCTCTGCCATCACAGGACCATTCCTACGTGGGGCACGGTGGCCATTCACGGCTCGCGGGCCAAGCTGGCCTCGGGGACGGACGGCGGGAGCCTGGTCTCCTGCCAGCTCTGCCATGGGAAGGATTTTTCCGGAGGGGGGGGTGCCAAAGCCTGTGCCAGCTGCCACGGCGTGGCCGCGCCGCATCCGGCCAAGCCCTGGCATGACCTCGCCGGATCGAACCACGCCACCACCAATCCGGTGAACGCCGCCATCTGTGCGCAGTGCCACTTCCCCGGAGCGGCCGCGAACCCCGCGGGGCACCCCGCGACACCCGCCCCGGCGGGCACGGCCCCCGGATGCACCAACAACACCCTCTGCCACGGGGCCACCCTGGCCTCCCACCTGGTTCCGTTCGTTGGCAGTGGGCATACCGGCATCACCCAGACGGGTTTCAACGGCTCCTGCGCGAGCTGCCACGCCGTGTCCGGGGCCTCGCCGGTGACCTCGGCGCCACTCTGCAGTGCCTGTCATCAGGCAGGCTCGCCGCTGGTCATGGCGAACTGCGCCTCCTGTCACGGGAAGCCGCCCACGGGCGCCAGCTTCCCGAACGTGGCCGGAGCCCACGGGAAGCACAACGCCCTGACAGGCGGGGCGGGAGCCTGCTCGACCTGCCACCAGAATGCAGACACCGGTACCCAGACCCACTACGACCACGCCAACGGCCGGGCGGGCAAGGACAGCCTGCGAGTGGGTCCGGGCCTCGTGGCCTTCCTGAACTCCTACAACGGGAATGCGGGCCCGGCGACCTTCAACCCGGCGACCCTGACCTGCAGCAACGTGAGCTGCCACGGCGGCCAGACCACCCCAGCCTGGACTGCGACCGGCAGCCTCAGCTCGGCCACCGACTGCGCCAAGTGCCATGCGCTGGGGACGGCCCCGGGAGTGCCCGAGAACAACAGCGCCTATTCCGGGTTCCACGCGCTGCACATGAACTCGCCGGCGAAGCTGCTCTGCACCGAGTGCCACAGCATGGCGAACGGAAGCAGCGGCGCACTGGGCCACCTGACGAGCCTGGGAACCGCCGCCATGGAAGGCGCAGCGGGGGAGACCATCGCGCTGAGCGGTGGCACCTACAGTGCCGCGGCCAAGACCTGCACCGTCACCTGCCACGGCAAGACCCACGCGGCGTTTACTTGGACCGGGAACGGCGGGGTCCATCCCACGGGCTGGATCGCGAGCCATCCCGGCAGCGCTCTGGCGGGACTCAACGGCTGCAAGGCCTGTCACGGCGCCACGCTGGCGGGTGGACCCTTCAGCGAGCCCTCCTGCTTCACGGCCGCCTGTCACCACAACACCCAGCCGGGCTATGCCCTGGCGGGTAGCCACGGCCTCCGGGCGAAGCTGGCCCAGGGTTCCTCGGGCGGCGGGCTGGCCTCCTGCCAGGCCTGCCATGGGACGGCCTTCGCCTCGGGCCTCACCGCCTCCGATGGCACCACCAAGGCCTGCACGACCTGTCATGGGGTGGCGGCGCCGCACCCGGCGAAGCCCTGGCACAACGCCACGGGCTCCAACCATGCCACGACGGATGCCACGAACGCGCCCGTCTGCGCCCAGTGCCACTACCCGGGCGCGGTGGCCAACCCGGCGGGGCATCCCGCCACGCCCGCCCCGGCGGGCACGGCGCCAGGCTGCTTCAACAACACCCTGTGCCATGGGACCGAAGCGACGCCGCATGCCCTGGGCGCGGTCTGGACCACGGCGACCAGCGCGGCCTTCCACGGCATCGCCGCCAAGCGGGACCTGGCCTACTGCCAGTCCTGCCATGGCAACGCTGGCTCCACGGGCTTTGAAGGTGGGGCGGCAGCCACGACCAAGTGCAGCAGCTGCCACAGCCAGGCCAGGGCCCACTCCGATCGCTGGTATCAGGCTCCCGGGGCGTTCCCGAGCTACGTGGCGTCCCACCGGGATGCCGGAAACCGCAGCGTGGCCTGCGCGCTGTGCCATGACAACACCAAGGGCCGCACCGCCCCGGACGTCACCGCCCCGAGCTGCTTCTCGGCCTCGGCGAATGCCGTGGCCTGCCATGTGAACGGTCCGAGCCAGCCGAACCATACGGTCCCCTTCCTGGGGGGGGCGCACACCTCCGCCAGCGCCAGCACCTTCACGAGCGACTGTTCCAGCTGCCATGGCGTTTCGGGAACGAGCCCGATGGCAACGGCGCCGCTGTGCAGCGTCTGCCACAAGGCGGCGGATCCGACGCTGACGGCCAGTGGGGCGGGGACCTGCCTGTCCTGCCACACGGGCACGGCAGGCCTGCCGACGGGACCCGGGGGAGCCTCCTTCCCGAGCATCGCCGGGGCGCACGCCAGGCACCTGGGCCTGCCCACGACCCTGACCTGCGACAGCTGCCACGCCGGTAGCGGAGCAGGTACCGCCAACCACTACACCAACGCCAATGCCCGGACAGGAATCCCCGCCGGACCGGCGCCGGTGAGCATCCAGGCCACCTTCAACGCCAAATCGGGCACCGCGGCGTTCACGCCAAGCGCCTTGACCTGCAGCAATGTGAGCTGCCACGGCGGCCAGACCACCCCGGCCTGGACCGCGTCCGGCAGCATCAACAGCGCTGCGGACTGCACCAAGTGCCATGCCGTGAGCCTCACCGCCGGGGACCCCCAGTACAACAACGCCTTCGGCCGCCACAGCATCGGCACCCACGCCGCCCACACCTGCATCACCTGCCATAACATGGCCAACGGATCGCCTGGGGCGCTGGCCCACTTCAAGTATCTGAACACTCCCGAGGTGGACGGAGTGGCCACGGGCTCGCCGTCAGACCAGCGGCCCAGCGGTACGATTGAATTTGATGCAACCGTGACGGGCCTCAAGACCTATACCGTGACCACCAACACCCAGGGCAACGGCGGCTGCACCCTGACCTGCCACACCCACCTCCACACCCCCACCTACGAGACCTGGAATGCCAGTGGGTCGCCCCACCCCATCCCCTTCGGGGCGGGGCAGATCGACAGCCAGCTCAATGAGCACTTCCAGGTCACGGCCACCACCTTCAGCTCAGACTGCAGCATCTGCCACACCTATTCGGGGACCTCTCCCAACCCCTCCGCGCCCCTCTGCAGCGTCTGCCACAGCCGCGGGAACCCTGTGTCTGATGGGTATGGCACCGGCACCTGCCAGTCCTGCCATGAAGGCGCCAGCGGGCTGGTGGGCGGGCCGGGCGGCACCAGCTTCCCCAGCAAGGCCGGCGCCCACGCCAAGCACCTGGGCTTGGCGACCCAGCTGACCTGCGACTCCTGCCACACCAACGCAGGAACCGGTAGCGCCACCCACTACCTCAACGCTGATGCCCGGATCGCGGTCCCCACAGGGCCGGCGACCGTGTCCATCGATCCCGCGTTCGTCGCCAAGACCGGTGGCAGCATCGCCTTCAACCCCTCCCTCCTCACCTGCAGCAACGTGAGCTGCCACGGGGGCCAGTCGACCCCCAACTGGCAGTCGGGCAGCCTCAACGCCAGCACCCAGTGCACCTCCTGCCATGCCACGACGGTCCAGGCCGGCACCGCCACCCAGTACAACGACGCCTATGGCCGCCACAGCATGGGTACCCACAATGTCACGGCTGCGGGCAGCACCATCGCCTGCACCACCTGCCACAACATGAACAACGGCACCCTGGGGGCCCTGGCCCACTTCAAGTACCTCAACACCCCGGCCGTGGACGGTCTCAACCCCAGCGCAACTCCCGCGGATCAGCTGCCCAGCCACACCATTGTCTTCGACCCCGCGGCCCTTACCAGTCCTGGCACTTACTCAGTCAATGCTGGCACCCAGGGCAATGGCGGCTGCGCGCTGACCTGCCATTCCCACATCCACGTGGCCACGGTGGAGACCTGGACCTATAACGGCCCCCCGCACCCGGTCTCGTTCCTCGGGGGCAATACGGACACCCAGGGCAACGGTCATTTCACGGCCACTCAGGACACCTTCACCAAGGACTGCAGCCTCTGCCACGCGTATTCGGGCACCTCGCCCAACGCGCTGGCGCCCTCCTGCAACGTCTGCCACACCCTGGCGAATCCCACGGCGGTAGCCACGGGGACGGGCACCTGCCTCTCCTGCCATGTGGGCGCTTCGGGGCTGCCCGCCGGTCCCACCGGTGCAGCGTTCCCCAGCCTCAGTGGCAAGCACGCCAAGCACATGGCCCTGCCGACCGTGCTGACCTGCGATACCTGCCACACCAACGCCAGCACCGGCAGCTCGATCCACTACCGGAACGCCAATGCCCGGCTTGCGGCTCCCACGGGTCCGGGTACCGTCCAGATTTCTGCCACCTACAACGCCCAGAGCGGCGGCACGGCTTCCTTTAATCCCACGGCGCTCACCTGCTCAACAGTGAGCTGTCACGGGGGCCAGACCACCCCCAGCTGGCAGTCCGGCACCCTCAACAGTGCGACCCAATGCGGGGCCTGCCACGCCATCAACGGGGGCAGCCTCGCCGCCCAGTTCAACGACGCCACCGGGCGCCACGCCTGGGGCACCCACGCCCTGGCTGCTGGGGCTGTCGCCCCGGGCGCGGGCTGCACGCTCTGCCACGACATGAGCACGGCCCGCCACTTCGCCTACCTGGAAACCACCGCGGTCAGTGGGGTGGCCACGGGCTCCCCGGCTGACCAGCTCCCCAGTACCACGATCAAGTTCAAGACCAACGATGCCACCTACCCCATTACGGGAGCGGGAACCTACGCCATCACGACAGGAACCCCGGAAGGTGATGGCGGCTGCGCACTGACCTGCCACAGCCTCAGCCATGTGCCTGCCACCAACCACTGGGATGCCCCCAAGGGCGCGGCGGCTCACCCCGTGCCCTTCTACAGCGCAGGGCTGAGCAGTGCGGGCAACCACCACCAGACCACCACCCTGACCCAGTTCAATACCGAGTGCCTGGGCTGCCATGACGAGAGCGGAACCAGCTTCAAGTCTGGTCCCGTGTGCACGATCTGCCACACCCTGGGCTCTCCCCTGGCGGCGGGCAAGACCGCTGGAACCTGCCTGTCCTGTCATGTGGGCACGGCCTTTACCACCCAGGGGCCCTCGGGGGCGGCCTGGCCGAGCCTCAAGGGGGCTCACCTCAAGCACCTCTCCCTGCTGACCTTCACCCGCGGGACCCCGATCACAGGGCCCGCGGCCACGCCCTACCCGACCTCGCCTTATCCTGCCTGTGTCGCCTGCCACTTAGATTCCCTGCCAGGCGACTCGACCAACACCCACTATTCCAACGCCAGCAAGCGGGTGGGCGCTCCCATCATTTCGGGACCCGCCTCTGTGAGTATCCACCCCACTTTCAACGCACAGCCTGGGCTGGGCGCGGCTTTTAACGGCCCCTCCCCCTTGCCACCCCTCACCTGCTCCAACGTCAGCTGCCACGGCGGGCAGGTAACTCCTGCCTGGCCGACTGGCACCCTCACGGTGAATGCAGATACCTACTGCATCGCCTGCCACAAGGCCATATCTACAGCCAATTCCACCCAATACAACGATGCCACCGGCCGGCATGTCAGTCCGGGCAATCACACCCAGACCTGCGACCACTGCCACGACATGTCCACCAGCACCAACAACCGCACCGGGGTGGTCAACCACTTCAAGTATCTGGACACCACGGCCGTCCGCACGGTCACAGACCAGCTCTCCAGCGACACCATCAAGTTTGGGGGCGGCGCCACGCCGGCCTCCGGAGCCATGATCTACACGGTGAGGGCCACTCAGGGACAAGGCGGCTGCGCCCTCTCCTGCCACAGCCAGACGCACGACTACCCCACCAATACGAAATACACCTGGAACTAGCGCTCGGACTCATCCCCCTGCTCAGCCCGCAGGCTCCGCAGCCTCGATCCGCAAGCCCGCCAGCCGATCCGAGAGCTCCTGGATGCTGAAGGGCTTCCGGAGGCTTTGGACGCTGGGCCGGCCCACAAGCAGCGGGATGATGTCTTCGTCGCTGTAGCCCGTGGCCATCAGAACCGGCAGACCCGGGCGCAGGGCCAGAAGCCTCGGCAGGGTCTCGGCGCCATTCATGATCGGCATGTTCATGTCGAGGATCACCAGGTCCACCGAGAGGCCATCCTCCAGCAAGTGGAGGGCCTCCAGCCCGCCGGGGGCGCTGAAGGGTTGGTGGCCCAGGAACTGCAGGACCTCGGTGACCGACTCGCGGATCAGGTCGTCGTCATCCACCAGGAGGATGCTCAGGGAGGGGACTCCGGCGGGCACAACGCCGGCAGCGATGCCCGGGGCGGGCCTGACGCAGGCCACGCGGGTGGCGGGGAAGGTGAGGATGGCCTCGGTCCCGAGGCCCAACTGGCTCTTCAGCTCGAACCTGCCGTCATGGGCCTTCATGGTGCCGTAGATCATGGACAGGCCAAGCCCGGTGCCCTTGCCGTGGGGCTTGGTGGTGAAGAAGGGTTCCATGGCCTTGGCCAGCACCTCTGGGGGCATCCCCTCGCCGGAGTCGCGCACGGCCAGCACCGCGCCACCATCCGGGCTGCAGCGTGTCTGGATCCAGATGGTCCCGCCCGCAGGCATGGCGTCCATGGCGTTGACGCAGAGGTTCATGAGGGCATGGCTCACCGCGCCGGCATCGCCGCGGAGCTCGCCGAGGCTCTCGTCCAGCTCCAGCTGCAGCTGGACCCGGTTGAGCGTGGTCTGCCCCAGCAAGAGGGCCATCTCGCGGACCAGGTCGTTGAGCTGGATGCCCCGCTCCTCCTGGAGGTCCTTGTGGGCGAAGTAGAGCAGGCCCTTCACCACGCCGCGGCCCCGAAGGCAGGCGTTGACGATGGTGTCGAGGCTCTTGGCGGTGGCCGAGAGGGGCTCGGTCTGGGCTCGCAGGCTCGAGGCCAGGCCGAGGATTGCGCCCAGCACGTTGTTCATGTTGTGGGCGACGCCGCCGGCCAGGCTGCCCAGGCTCTCCAGCTTCATGGCTTGCTGGAACTGGGCTTCGAGCACCCGCCGATCCTCCTCGGCCCGCTTGAGTCCCGAGATGTCATGGCCCACGGCCAGACCGACCGGACGCCCCTCGAGGGTGGTCGACATGAGGCTGAGGAGGGCGCTGAACGGGCTGCCGTCAGCGCGGAGGTAGACCCACTCGAAGCGCTGGGGCTCCCCCTCTGCCACGGCGCCCAGCATGCGCCGGGCCTTGCTCCGGGAGGCCTCGCCGTCGGGCTGGTGCGGGGGCGACAGATCGTTTGGATGGCGGGCCAGCAGGGAGGCCTTGTCGGTATGGCCGAAGATGCGGACACCCGCGGGGTTGCAGTCGATGAAGCGGCCGTCGGCGATGATCCACATGGGTTCCGGCGAGTGCTCGAAAAGGGTGGCGAAGTGCTGCCGGGCCTGGCGGACCCGGCGGTTCTGGAGGGCGAATCCAGCGCTTGTCGCCGCCAGGAGCAGCAGCAGCACCGCAAAGGCCGCGGTTTCCGGGAGATGCCTCTGCCACAGGTCGGCGAGGGTAAAGTCGGGGGCCGCATCGAAGGGTGGGAGGCGGAGGCGCCGCAGGACGGTCTCCACGCCACCGTAGTTGGCCGGGACCGTGAAGCCATGGATGCCCGCACTGCGGGCTGCGGGGCTCTCGGCTGGCAGGGACAGCAGCGCGATGGCCAGCCTCCGGGCGAGCCGATCTTCTACCTGGGGAGTCACCGCCACGGGCCACTCAGGGTAGAGGGGCGTGGAGCTGATATAAGGGAAGTCGAGGAGGTCCTGGCGGTGGAGGACCTTCACAAGGGCCGGATCCAGGCGGCCCTCCCGGGTCATGGCCTCCAGCACCCCGCTGCGGACGAAGCCCACCTCGGCCTGGCCCGCGAGGACCGCCTCGAAAGCCTTGTCGTGGGGCATGCCGGTGAGGAGGAGCCGGTCCCGGGGGGGGAGTGGCACCCCCCCCTCCAGCAGCTCGAAGGCCTGCATCTGATAGCCGCCGAGGGACTGGGTATCCGCGGTGGCGATGCGCTTTCCCGCCAGGTCGGTGAGGGTGTCGATGCCCGCGGCATCGGCCCGGGTGAAGATCAGGCCGCCGAAGGAGGCCGGGGCGTACGGTCCTTCTTGGCCAACCAGGGTGACGAGGGGGGCCGACAGGTGATACCGGCGGCTGAGGACGACGAAGTGCCCCGGGTTGGTGAGGACCACGTCCACGGCCTTGGCGGCCATGGCGCTGTCCAGCTCGGGGTAGCTGTAGGCGCGCAGCTCGACCTTCTGGCCTAGGGCCCGTTCAAGGCTATCGGCCAGGGGTTGCCACTGCGCCAGGGCCTGCGCCTTGGGGCGGAAGGCCAGCACGCCAAAACGGAGCGGCGCTTCGGCCGCGAGGGGTAGGGCCAGGAGTGCTGCAAGCAGGAGCATTCCACGAAGCAGCAATCTTCCCCCCGGGAGGGTGGTCCCCACCGTGAGGCGGCGGCCGGTGGGCCAGGAAGGATGAAGGAACGGTTTCATCAAGGGAACTCCTAGGGATGGCGGCTGGCGATCCCAGGCGTGTTGTTGTGTGCCTCAATCGTGTCGACTGGATGGTGGCAGAAGGCTCTGTGGTTTTGATGACAAAAAGATGACAAAGGGGTGGGTTGTGACGGTTTTTGGCGGCCAGATGCTTGTGTGACAAGGGGAAAGGGCAAGCCTTGCCCGCCATCCTGGCCAGAATAGGAAAAGCCCCCGTTTGGGGGCCTTTTCGATCTGGGGCGGCTGACCGGGCTCGAACCGGCGACATCTGGAATCACAATCCAGTACTCTAACCAACTGAGCTACAGCCGCCGTTGGACCATCCAGATTAACCTGGGCGATTCGGGAAGGCCAGCGGGAACCTTCGGGGGACTGCTGTCATCGAATGGCTTGCCGGGGGTCCGGCCAGTGAGGAGTTCCATGAATCGTCAGTTGAAGCAGGTTCTGGGGTTGTCGGCCTTCGCGGCCGGGTGCATGGCCCTTGGGATGGGGTTGAGCCATGGCTGGGTCGCCACGGCCCAGGAAGAGAAACCCGTGGTGGTGGACGCCAAGGGGTTGGACCGGCTGCCGCCCATTGCGGATGTGGCCGAAAAACTGAACCCCACGGTGGTGGCCATCACCAACACAAGTTTTGTGAAGGGCCGCTCCTTCGACCACCCCCAGGTGGGCGGGCAGGATTTCTTCGACTTCTTCTTCGGCCCCGGTGGGCCCCAGCAGCGGCGCGCCCCCCGGGGGGGCGAGGATGAGCAGCGCTCCGTGTCCGGTGGCTCCGGCGTGATCATCAGCCCCCAGGGCGAGATCCTCACGAACTACCACGTCATCGCCAGCATGGGCGGGGGCTCGGACAATTCCCTTGAAGTGAAGACCAACGATGGAAAGGCCTACAAGGCCACGGTGTTGGGCAAGGACAAGGAGCTGGACATCGCCCTCATCAAGATCGACGGGGCGCACCTGCCCTTCGCCAAGCTCGGCGACTCGGACTCGCTGCGCATCGGCGAGTGGGTGGTGGCCATCGGCAACCCCTTCGGTCTGGAGCACACCGTCACCCAGGGCATCATCAGCGCCAAGGGCCGCAAGCTCGACACGGGCGTGAGCTCTTTCCTGCAGACGGACGCCGCCATCAACCGCGGCAACTCCGGCGGCCCGCTGCTCAACCTGCGCGGCGAGGTGATCGGCATCAACACGGCCATCAATCCCGCTGGCCAGAACATCGGCTTCGCGGTGCCCATCAGCCAGGTCAACCGCATCCTGAAGGATCTGCGCAGCGGCAAGCCCGTGAGCCGGGGCTACCTGGGCATCGGCCCCATGGAGCTGGATCAGGCCTACCAGGACGCCCTGGGGGCCAAGGAAGGCGTGGTGGTCAGCACGGTCGAGAAGGGCCAGGCGGCGGACAAGGCCGGCGTACAGCGCCTGGATGTGCTCACGGCGGTGGACGGCCAGCCCGTGCACAACCCGGACGAGCTGGTGGCCATGGTCTCCAGCCGCCGGGCGGGAGAAACCCTCAAGCTTGCCCTCTGGCGGGACGGGAAGTCCCTCACCCTGACGGTCACCCTGGGCGACCGGAAGGCCCTGGAGGACCAGCGCCGCCGCGAGGCTGGTGAAGAGCCCGAGGACGAGCAGGGCCAGAAGCCCCAGGGCGATCCGAAGAGCCTGAACCTGGAGAAGAGCTACGGCTTCAACGTCGAATCTCTGGACGTGAAGAATCGCCTGAAGGGAGTGGTGGTCACCACGGTGGATCCTCGCTCGCCCGCGGCCAACCGGGGTCTGGCGCAGGGCATGGTCATCACCGAAGTGGGCCGCCAGCCCGTGAACAACCTGGCGGAGTTCAACGCCCAGGTGAAAAAGGCCGGAGGCCGCACCCTGTTGCTCTTCATCCAGTCCCCGAATGGGAGCCAGAAGATCACCTTGGCCATCCCCCCGCGCTGATGGTGGGAAAATCCAGAGTGTGAACATGAAGGGGCCCTGTCCTGACGGGGCCCCTTCAGTTCAGGGTAGACTTCAGGGTTCAACCAGGGCTAAGGATCAAGCATGGGCCAGCGCCTTCTCCTCGTGGACACCGACCGGGGCTTCCTCAAGGACCATCAGGTCAGCCTGGAAGCAGCCTTTGACGCAGAGGTGGCGGCCACCCCGGAGGCGGCCCTCGCGCGCCTGCTGACCGGTGATATTGCCGCGGTGCTTGTCTGCGCGGAGGTGGCGGACAACAAGGGCTATTCCCTCTGCACCGCCATCCGCAAGACCCCGGCGCTGGACGGCGTGAAGCTCGCCCTGATCAGCGCCAAGGCCACGGAAGAGGAATACCGGCGGCACCAGGGCCTGAAGGGCCGCGCGGATCTCTACCTGCACAAGCCCATCTCCCCCAGCGCCCTGGTGGGCGAGCTCTCGGCCCTGGTGCCCAGCCGAAGACTGGACCCCGACAAGCCTCTGGGAGAGCTCTCGGACATGGACCTGGGCGAAGACTGGCTGGAGGGCATCAAGCAGGCGCTGGATGGCCCCGAGGTGAGTTCCTCCGCGCCTGTCTTCGGCGTGCGCCCTTCCTCGCCCGCCTCGGCGGCGTCTCCCACCGAGTTCATAGACACCCTGAAGGTGCAGCTCCTTGAGGCTCAGATCGCGACCCTCCAGGAGGAGCTGAGCACCAGGGACCAGCGGCTGCTGATGGCCGAGGCCGAGGCGCAGCAGGTCCAGCGTCAGCTCAGCTCGGTGACCGTCAACCTCGATGAGCTGGAGCGGAGCAACCGGGAGGCCGAGACCCTGAAGGCCCGCCTCACCGAGACCGAGAGCGCCCTGCGCAACCTCGAGGAGACCCGGGGCCGCGAAGGCGACAACGCCGAGACCCTCAAGGCCCAGCTCAAGGAGTCCCTGCAGGAGCGCACGGACTTGATCCAGCAGGTGGAGGCGCTGAACCGCCAGGTCGGCGAGAAGGCTCTGCGGGCCATCGAGCTGCTCAAGGAGCGGGATCGCCTCCAGGGGGAGAACCTGGACCTGGAAGGCTTCCGCTCGAAGGCCCAGGATCTGGAGGCCTCTCTGAGCGCTGCTCGGGAAGAGTTGGTCGAGCTTCGGGGCGAGGTCGGCGCGCGGTTCGAGGCGCTCGCGGCGCGGGAGCTGGAAGCCCAGGAGGCTCAGCAGCAGCTGGTCCTGTGCCAGGCGGAACTCGCCAGCCAGGAAGAGGCCCTGCGCAGCTGCAGGGAAGCCCTGGCCGCGGGTGAGCAGGAGCGCGAGGACGCCCGGCGCGAGCTGGCCCTGGAACAGGAAGCCCTGACGCAGTGTCAGGGGGAAGCCAGCGCCCGGGAGGCGGCGCTGACGGCCTGCCAGGAAGAACTCCGCGCGGGCCTGCAGGAGCGTGAAGAGGCCCTCACGGCCCAGAGCCAGCTGACGGCCACCCTTGAGGGGCTGGTCGAGCAGCAGGCGGGCCGGGAGGACCTGTACCAGGCCGCCCTGCTGGAAGTCGCGGAAGCCAAGACGCAGGTGCAGAGCCTGCAGCTGGAGCTCGCCGGGCTGGAGGCCACCGTGCGCGGCCAGGGCCGCGAGCTGGCCTCGCAGGGCGTCCTCCTGCAACAGCGGGAGCAGGAAGCAGAAGCCATCCGGGCCCAGGTCCTCGAGCGGGACCAGCAGCTGGTGGCCAGGGCCGAGGACCTGCAGCAGCGTCTCGACGAGATCGCCCGGCTTGCGGCCCAGCAGGCCGAGCTGCGCCAGGAGCTCGACCAGACGAGGCTCCAGCATGAGGGCGAGCGCCTGGAGCTGATGAACAGCCTCGACCTGAAGGATGCCGAGGTCGCTGAGCGGAACCAGGCGGTGGCCGAGCTGCAGGAGACCGGCCAGGCGGCTGAGCGGGAGAAGCAGGTTGTCCAGGGCCAGCTGGCCGAGCATCGGGACCGCCTGCAGAGCCTCCATGGGCTGCTGGCGGAGATCCAGGAGCAGCTGCGCCGCGGCTCAGATCTCACCGGTTGTTAGCGTGACGTTCGCTGCCGCCCTGCTCTGCGCTGTCCTCATTTTCATCAGCAGCTTCTTTGTGCTGGCGGAGTTTGCGGCCGTGCGCGTGCGGGAAACGCAGCTGGAGGCCCTGATCGACGAAGACTTCCGCGCCCGCCGGGCGCTGGAAGTCCATCGGGGACTCTCCCACCACCTCTCGGCGATCCAGGCGGGCATCGTGCTCTGCGCTCTGGCGCTCGGCGCCGTGGGTGAGGGACTCTTTGGCCACGCCTTCCGTCTCCTCTTCGGTTCGCTGCCCTGGCCCAGGCTGGTGCTACCGCTCAGCACCGGCATGGCCCTCCTGGTGATGACCACCCTCCACGTGGTGCTGGCGGAGCTGGTACCCCGCAGCCTGGCCATCCGCTCCGCCGTGCCCTGGGCCCTGCGTACCTCGGGACTCCTGCTGGCCTGGTCGCGCCTGGTGCGGCCCCTCACCTGGGGGCTCACCCACCTCAGTCGCCTGGTGCTGCGGCTGCTCGGCGTCACCCCCGAGGCGGATGCCGAGGACTTGCTGCCCAGCGAGGCCGAGTTTCGCCGCATGCTCGAACGCAGCCACGAGGGGGGCCGCCTCGAGCTCGACCGCAAGGAGCTCATCGAGAACCTCTTCGACTTCAGCCGTCGCATGGTGAAGGAGATCGCGGTGCCCCGGGCCCGGGTGGTCTGCTTTGACCTCACGCACAGCCTCGAGCAGAACCTCGCCCTGGCCCGCGTGACGCCGCACACCCGCATCCCCCTGGTGGAGGGCGACCTCGACCGGGTGGTGGGCATCGTCCACCTCAAGGAGCTGCTCTGGGCCATCCACGAGCAGGACGGCCTGCTGGACCTGCGGGCCCTGGCCCGTCCCGCCTTCTTTGTCCCGGAGATGAAGCCGATCCAGGGCCTCCTGCTGGAGTTCCAGCAGCGGAAGCAGCACCTCGCCCTGGTGGTGAACGAACACGGCGGCGTGGACGGCCTGGTGACCCTCGAGGACGTGCTCGAGGAGCTGGTGGGCGAGATCCAGGACGAGTTCGACCGGGAGGCCATCCAGCTGCGCAAGACCCGGGGCGGCGCCTGGCTGGCCCAGGGCAACGTCACCCTCGAGCAGCTGGAGGACCACCTGAGCCTGAACCTCGAGGCCGAGGCCGGCTCCGTGAGCCTGGGCGGCTACTTCCAGGAGCGCCTGGGCCGCGTGCTCAAGCCCGGCGACGAGCTCCGCATCCAGGGCTGGCGGATCCGCGTCCTGTCCATGCGGGGGCTGGCGCCCAGCCAGTTCCTGCTGAAACCTCTGTCGGTGGAGGCCGAAGGGGACCATGACTGAGCCCATCGACGGTTTCCTGCTGGCGGCGGGCCTGGGCCTGCGCATGGGCGCCCTCAGCCAGTGCCTGCCCAAGCCCGCCTGGACCCTGCAGGGGCGCCCCCTGCTCCAGTGGGGTGCCGACCAGCTGCGCCAGGCCGGGGCGCGGCGCCTCGCCTGCAACGCGCACCACCACGCGGACCGGCTCCGGGAAGTGGCGGTCGGCATCGAGGTCTGCGAGGAACCCGCGCTGCTGGGCGGAGCCGGGGGGCTCCTGCACGCCCGTGGTCGCGTGGCATCCGAGCTGCTGACGTGGAATGCCGATATCTGGGCCGAGGGCGTGCCCTTCGCCCGGCTGCGGGCACGGCACCGCGCGGTCGGCGCGACCCTGAGCTGGCTGCTCATCCCCCACCCCGGCGGAGGCTGGAACCCCGTCTGGCTGGATGCGGATGACCGGGTCCTGCCGCGGGGCGTCGTGGGACCCCAGGGCCCCTACCACTTCACCGGCGCCGCAGTCTGGTCGCCCGAGGCCCTGGCCCTGCTGCCCGAGGGTCCCAGCGAAGTCACGGAGCTGCGTCCCCGCCTCCCCCTGCACCTGGGGGTGGTGGTTGAACCCTTTCCCTGGCAGGAGGTGGGCACGGCTGAGGGGCTCATCCAGGCCGCCGCGGAGCTGGCGCCGGAGCAGGAAGGCCGGCTGCCCGGCTGCTACGTGCACCCGGCTGCGGTTCCTTCGGGGCGGCTCACCCGCTGTGTCCTGGGTCCCGGCGCCGCGCCCCCGCCCGCCCTCACGGACTGCGAGGCCCTGTGGTTCGAGGAGCACGGGAAGCAGGTGCGCCTGGGGTTGTAGGGCCGCTGCCAGGGCTAACCTGCCGAGGCGACCTCCGTGCCAGAATGCCCCGGCGGGAGTACCCTGAGGGGATGGATGCCCGCCTGCCTCGTGCCCTGGATCGCTGGAGTGTGTCGGACCCCCGGCCCCTGGTTGGGGATGCGGGCGGCCGGCAGTACATCCGGGTGGCCCATGAGCAGCTGGGCACCGCCATGGTGGTGCTGCATCCGGTGGATACTCCGGAGAAGACTGACGACAGCTACTTCGAGTTCCGGGCCATCCAGGCCTACCTGGATCCCCTGCTGCGGGTGCCCACCATCATCCACACCGACGACGAGGACCGCTGCCTCCTGGTGGAGGACCTGGGCGACACCACCCTGGAGCGCCGACTCGTCGAGCATCCCGAGGAAGAGCTGGCCTGGGCCGAGCGGGCGGGCTGGCTGCTGGCCACCCTGGCGGGACCCCTGACCCTGGGGGCGCCGGGCCATGCCTTCTTCATGCAGCGCGCCTTCGACCAGGCCAAGTTCCAGTTCGAGTGGGACTACTGCCGGACGAACTTCTTCCAGGACTTCCTGCAGAAGGAGCCCCCCCGCTGGCTGGACCGCCTGATGGAGGAGGCCCACGCCAGCCTGGAGACCCGGGCACGCTTCTTCGCCCACCGGGACTTCCACGTGCGCAACCTCATGGTGCACGGGGACCGGTTGGTGGTCATCGACTTCCAGGATGCTCGCCGCGGCGCAGCCACCTACGACCTGGCCAGCATCCTCTACGACGGCTACTGGGACTGGTCCCCGGAGGCCGGCCGGGCCCTCGTGCGTCCTCTCCAGCAGGAGCTGGGCTGGAACCACGAGGCCCTGCTCGAGGAGCTGACCCTCAGCGCCATCCAACGGAACCTCAAGATCCTCGGCACCTATGGGCACCAGATCGTGCACCGGAAGAAGGCCCTGTTCGCCTCGGCGATCCCCCGCACCCTGCGGCACCTCTGCGAACACTTCCAGCGCATGAACCACCAGGACGGCGTCCTGGCGAGCGAGCACCTGCTGCGGCTGGCGGAAGAGCGACTGCTGAGGGGCTAGCTAGGGCTGCCCCGGCTCAGCGACTCGCGCTAGACTGACCGCCGCCATCCCACCCCCGAACTTGCAGCTCTGCTGGCTTACCCGTGAGGGGGCAAGGTGGGTTGAGCCTAGAGGAGCCCGCCATGATGCGCCTGCGATTCCTGAAGTTCCTGCTGCTGTCGCTCGCCGCGGTCTGGTCCCTGTCGGCCCAGACGCCGACCTTGCCCAGCGAGACACCGGCGGCGTTCCAGGTCGTCACCGACAGCTGGGACTTCGTTCGGAGGGAGGAGCTGATTCCCATGCGGGACGGGGTGAAGCTCCGCACCATCATCCTCGTGCCGAAGGGGGCCAAGGACGCACCCATCCTGCTGACGCGCACGCCCTACAACGCCGCGGAGCTCGTGGGTCACGCGTCCAGCTCCCACCTAGGACCGGTGCTCCAGGGCTACGACAACGTCACAGACCTGATCGTCGAGGGAGGCTACATCCGGGTAATGCAGGATGTGCGGGGCAAGCACGGCAGCGAGGGCGACTATGTGATGAACCGCCCCCTCAGTGGACCGCTGAACCCCACGCCGGTGGACCACAGCACAGACAGCTTCGACACCATCGATTGGCTGGTGAAGCATCTGCCCGAGAGCAATGGTCGGGTGGGCATCCTGGGCATCTCCTACGACGGCTTCCTGCCGCTGATGGCCTTGGTGGGGCCCCACCCGGCGCTTAAAGTGGCCGTGCCCATGAACCCGATGGTGGACGGCTGGAGGGGTGACGACTGGTTTCATAACGGTGCCTTTCGGGCCCAGAACCTGGGGTACATCTACGACCAGGAAGCCAGCCGCGCCAATGAGGTGAAGTGGTGGACGAGCCACTTTGATGACTACGACACCTTCATGCAGGCCGGGTCCACGGGTGAGTTGGCCCGTCGCCGGGGCATGGAGCAACTGGGCTTCTGGCGCAAAGTAGCCGAACACCCTGCCTATGATGCCTTCTGGCAGCAGCAGGCCATGGACCAGGTGCTGGCCCGGCAGCCGCTCCGGGTGCCGGTGCTGCTGGTTCACTCCCTCTATGACGCCGAGGACATCTACGGCGCCATCGCCGTGTGGAAGGCCCTCAAACCCAAGGACAAGGGCGGGGACCTGCTCTTCCTGGCCATGGGTCCCTGGAACCATGGCGGCGAGATCCACGATGGCAGCAGCCTGGGCCCGCTGAAGTTCGGCCAGGACACGGGACTCCAGTTTCGGCGGGAGATCCTGCGGCCCTTCCTGGAGCAGCACCTTCGAGTGGGGGCCCCCAAGGCGGGCCTGCCGCCGGTCAGCGCCTTCGAGACCGGGACCAACACCTGGCGCCGCCTGACAGGCTGGCCCCAGGCCGGCGAGGGCACGGCCACGGCCGCCACCAACTACTACCTTGGCGCGGGCCTCAAGGTGACCACCGCAGCCCCGACCCCTGCAGATACCTCCTTCGACGCCTACGTCTCGGACCCCGCCAAGCCCGTGCCCTATCGAGCTCGGCCCATCCAGCCCATGGGCTCAGACAAGGGCCTCACCTGGCCCCAGTGGCTCACGGACGATCAGCGGGAGGCCTCGGGTCGGCCTGATGTGCTGGTCTTTACCTCGGAGCCGCTGAAAGCGCCGCTGAAGATTAGCGGTGAGCCCTTGGTGAACCTGGTGGCCTCCACCACAGGCACCGACTCGGACTGGGTGGTGAAGGTGATCGATGTCTATCCGGATGAAGTGGCCAGACAGCCGGGTCTGGGCGGCTACCAGCTGATGGTTTCGGCGGACATTTTCCGGGGCCGCTACCGGGAGAGCCTGGAGGCACCGAGGGCGATCACAGCTGGCGAACCCCTCCTGTACCGCTTCTCCTTGCCCACGGCCAACCACGTATTCCTGCCGGGCCACCGGATCATGGTCCAGGTCCAGAGCAGTTGGTTCCCGCTCTATGACCGCAACCCCCAGACCTATGTGCCCAACATCTTCTTTGCCAAGCCCGGGGACTACCAGGCCGCCACCCAGCGCGTCTGGCACGCCCCCGGAAAGGCCAGCTTTGTGGCCCTGCCGGTGGTGCCCTGATTGCAGATAGATCGCGGAAAATGACTAGAGATAGAAAGGAATAGTAAGGATAATTTTAGACACGGCGTAATATGGAGATCCGGTCGGATTCCTGCGGCCGGCCCTGCGACGGAGGCTGGCCGTGTCGCTCCAATCCCTGCTCAGACGGTGGCTGCCAGAGTCGACTTCAGACCCACTAAAGCTGCCTTGGGCCAAGCCGCGCGTGCTGGACCGGGGGCAGGTGGGCCGTCCCCAGATTGCCCTGGATGACCGGGGGAACGCGCTGGCAGCCTGGCACCACCGGAGTGAGGACGGGGAGGGCATCTACATCTGCCGCTACCACCCTGACCGTCGCGGCTGGGACCTGGTGCCCCGCCGCCTCGACAGCGCCCGCACCCAGGCCCAGGCCCCGGAGATCGCCATGAACTGCCGCTGCGAACTGGCGGTGATCTGGCACGAGCAGGAGGGCGGTCAGGCCCGAGTCTGCGCCCGGCACATGCTGGGTTCCGAGGACACCTGGGTGCCCTACCCCGTGCACCTGCAGGAGGCGCCCGGGCACGTCAGCAGCCTGCATACGGCCATGGATCCTCAGGGGAACATCCTGGCGGTGTGGTGCCTCGGGGAGCCTGGGTCCTACCAGGTCTACACCAGCGGCTACAGCGCCGAGGAGGCCACCTGGGCGCTGCAGCCGACGCCGCTGGGCAGTCCTTCCCGGAGGCCGCTCTTCCCCCAGCTCGCCGTGAACGGCACCGGGACAGGGCTGGCGGTCTGGAGCACCGAAGGGGAACCGGAGGGGGATGGCCTGGTGGCCTGCCACTACGATCCCGGCAGCCGCTGCTGGAGTGACCGGCCCACCGCCGTGGCTCCCGGGCGGGCCGCCCACCTGCGCCTGGCCCTGGATGCCCGCGGGAATGCCATCGTCCTGTGGGTGGATGAAGCGGGAAGGGGCGAGCAGCAGCTCCATGCCAGCCACCTGGATGGGCTCAGCGTCGAGTGGAGACCCGCCGCTCCACTGGCGGTGGGACGCGGCATCCTCTGGCCCCAGGTGGGCATCGACGGCCAGGGACAGGCCCACGCGGTCTGGCGACAGGAGGCCGCGGGCCGCACGAAGCTCTACGCGAAGCGCTTCCTCCGGGGCCAGTGGGAACCCCAGCGCACCCTCCTGGTCGAGGACCTGGGCCAGAGCCAGGCCCACGCCCTCTCGACCAACGAGCAGGGACATGCCCTGGTGGTCTGGCTGCAGGATCAGGGCGACCAGTCTCTGGTGTGCGCCCGGCGCTTCGATGGGCGCACCTGGGGTTCTCAGCCCATCCTGCTCGGCTCGCCCAGCCACCGGGAGGTCCAGACGCCAGCCGCGATGCTCTCGCCGGGGGATCAGGTCGGGGTCATCTGGAGGCAGGGCGATCCGGACCACGGGGCCATCCTCACGGCCGTAGGCCAGGCCTAGCGGTCCCCGCAAGACCTGACGGGACCGCGTGGGATTTTCTAGCTCAGCAGCTCTGCCACCAGGGCCGGGACCAGGTCCGTGGCACGGCCGGTACGCCCCTCCTGGAAGGCACTGACCATGCGGCTGGGTTCCAGGTTCAGCTCGAGGGTGCGGCAACGGGGACCCACGGCCTCCACGAAGCTGGCCGCGGGATGGACGTGGCCGCTGGTGCCGATGGCCACGAAGAGGTCGCAGCGTTCCAGGGCCTCGTAGATCGGATCCAGGCCCAGGGGCAGCTCGTGGAACCAGACGATGTGGGGGCGCATGCCACCCGTGGCGCAGACCGGACAGCGGCTGTCGCAATCCATGTCCCCGGGCCAGGCCACCACCGTCCGGCAGCCCAGGCAGCGGCCCTTCAGGAGCTCGCCATGCATGTGGACGAGGTGCTTCGATCCCGCCCGGTCATGGAGGTCGTCCACATTCTGGGTCACGACCAGCAGGTCGCCCGCCCAGGCGCTCTCGAGCTGGACGAGGGCGCGGTGGGCGGCATTGGGTTCGACGGTGGCGAGACTCCGCCGGCGCTCGTTGTAGAAGCGGTGGACCAGGCCGGGGTCGCGCCGAAAGGCCTCCGGGGTGGCGACATCCTCCAGGCGGTGCCGCTCCCACAGTCCGTCGCCGTCCCGGAAGGTGCGCACGCCGCTCTCCGCCGAGATCCCGGCGCCGGTCAGGAGCACCAGCCGGGCGTCGCGGGAGGGGGCCAGGCGGGAGGGGCTCATGGCTTCGACGAGGCAGGCTTTCCGGTGGGCGGGGCGCCCAAGTCGAGGGCCCGGCCGTCCACGGGGCCGGGCTTCAGGCCCAGCTCCCGGGCGAGGGTGGGGGCCAGGTCCACGATGCGCACGGGTTCCCGCCGCTCGCCGGCCTTCCAGGGGCCCCAGAAGATCAGCGGCACGCGCCGGTCATACGCGTTGGGCGTGCCGTGACTCGCCGGATAGGCAGCCGGAGGCGCGCCCATGACCACGAAGGGTTTCACCGCCAGCAGGAGGTCGCCGCTGCGCTCCGCGTGAAAGCTGCGGCGGAGCAGGACGCGCAAGGTGCTGTCTCGCGGGCTGCCGAGGGCGGCGGGATCCGTGGCGAGCATCTCCTCGTAGGTGAAGGCGTCGGCGATCTCGGGGCGGGCGCGCAGCCAGCCCTGGGCCCGGCGCAGCACCTCGCCGCGGTCCAGCTTCGCGGCCGCCAGGATCGCTTCATCCAGGTAGAGCACGCTGGGTTCCTGGACGGGCTTCAGCAGGTCGCGGTCCACCTTGAAGGCGGTCCGCAGCTCGGTCTGCAGGGCGGCCATGAAGGGCTCGATCTGCAGGCGGCGGGCCGGGAAGCCCTGCTCGGCGAGCGCCTCGACCATGTCCAGGGCACCGTGGTCGGCGGACAGGACCACCCAGGCTCCAGGATGCTGGCGGCGGATCCGGTCCAGGAGACGGCCCAGCCCCCGATCCAGGCGGTGGAGCTGGTCGCGCATCTCGGTGCCGAGCATGCCGTACTGGTGCCCGATGTAGTCGGTAGAGGAGAAGCTCAGGGCCAGCAGGTCGGTGCCGGGGCCCTGGCCCAGATGCTCACCGTCCAGCAGGGCCTCCGCGGCCTCCAGGGTCACCTGGTCCAGGAAGGGCGAGGGCCGGAATCGGGCCTCGAAGCCCTTGTCCAGGGGCATGCCCACGCCCTGGATGAGCCGGGGCAGGCCCCCATTCCGCACGGTCTGCGCCCCGAACACCCACTGGCCCGTCCGCCCCTCGGGGGTCTCGGGGTCCTTGAGCCAGAGCCAGCTGTCCACGGCGATCCGCTCCGACAGCCCCTGGTCGTAGGCCACCAGCCAGGCCGGGAGGCGGTCCTGATAGACACTGGAGCTCGTGAACCCCGCCGGGCCGGTGAACCAGTAGACCCCCGTGGGCTTGCGCCCGGCCATGAGGATGGCCGCGCGGTCCTTCCCCGAGAGGGCGAAGACCCGGCTGCCCGGCACCTGGGCCTGGAGCCAGTCGCCCAGCTCGTCCCCGAGCAGCCGAATGTTGGAGGCGCCGCGCTGGGTCGGAGCATGCAGGGGCTTGGCCTGGGGATCCTCGACGCAGTAGACGAACTTCCCGGTGCTGCGTTCCACCCAGCGGTTCTCGACGATGCCCGTGTGGGCGGGAAACCGGCCCGAGAGGAGCACGGAGTGGCCGGGGCCGGTCTCCGTGAAGCCGTGGTCGTGGTAGGCCTCGGTGAAGAAGACCCCCTCTTTGCGCAGCCGCCCGATGCCGCCGGTCAGTTCTGGGCCGAAGGCCTGCATGAGCTGCGCGGAGAGCTGGTCCACGGAGATGACCACCACGAGCTTGGGCCGCGGTCGTGCGGGCGGGGCGGCCACCAGGGTCGACACGAGGGGCAGCAGGCAGAGGAGGCTGAACCGGGGCTGCAACATCAGAACGATACTCCCGCGCCGAAAGTCCACATGCGCTCGAACTCCTGCCCGTTGCCCTGGGCGGCGAAATAGGTGGCCAGATCCGACACGCTGCTGAGCTTCACGGGGCGATCCTTGGTGACCGGCTGCTGGTAGCTGGCGACCAGGTAGGGACTGACGATCACCGCGGGGATCCGCCAGCGGGCGCCGACCCGCAGCCAGGTGCGGCTCAGATCCTTCGCGCTCGAGGCTCCGGCGGTATCGAAGGTGTAGCGCTGGAGGCGCTGGATGAGGCCGATCTCGCCGGCCAGGCCCACGAAGGGCACCCAGACCTGGGCACTCAGGCCCACGCCCAGGCCCTTCTGCTGGAGCTTCGTGCCCTGGGCCGCGGTGCCTCTCGACAGGCTGCCGTCAGCGCTCAGCTGGCTGTATTCCAGCCCGCCCTCCACCTTGAGGAGAGGGCCCACCTGGAAGAGCTGACGGTTCGCGGAAGCGATGAAGCCGCCGCCGGTGCTGAGGTCGCCGGCCACTAGCTGGCCCGTGCCGGAGAGCAGGGTCTGGGGCAGGCTCTGGCCCGAGGGCCGGGGCAGCTCCAGCCGCAGGTCCCACTGGGCGCAGAGCGGCAGCGCCGCGAGGCAGAGCGGAACAAGGGCGAGGCGCATGAGGGCTCCGGCGGAAACATCGATCATACCCGGCCGCAGGCTCAGGATCGGGCCCTCCACTTGATGCTGCAGCCCATGCTGGGATGCTGGAGCTCGAGGGGGGGCTGGGCCGTGAGGACGCCCTCGATGGCCTCTCTCAGGTCCTGGCGGGTGACCCGGGCGGGGTCCTTCCAGTTGTTGTCCAGGCGCCCGCGGTAGGCCAGGCGGCGGTGGGAATCAAAGAGGAAGAAATCAGGCGTGCAGACGGCGCCCAGGGCCCGCACCACGGTCTGTTCCTCGTCCCAGAGGTAGGGGAAGGCATAGCCCCGGGCCAGGGCGCGGCGGCGCATGGCCTCGAAGCTGTCCTCGGGGTGGGTCACGGCGTCGTTGGCGTTGAGACCCACCACGGCGCAGCGCCCCGCATAGGCCTGGGCCAGCTGGTTCAGGCGGTCATCAATGGCCTGCACGTAGGGACAGTGGTTGCACATGGCCACCACCAGGAGCGCGGGGGTATGGAAGTCGTGCAGCGACCAGAGGCGACCATCCACGCCGGGCAGGGTGAAGTCAGGGCAGGCCGAGCCTAGGGCAACCATGGTGGATTCCGTGAGGGACATGGAAACCTCCGGTAGTGTTTCTTCCATCGTACGCCGAGAAGCAAGTATCTTTTTTCTGTAGTCATTTTTCTGACCCGACATCCCTGACCGCCGTCCAGGCAGATTTCATCCAAGGAGCTTATGGCCCCGCTTCCCCGCCTGCACTGGTCCACCCTCGGGGACGACACCGGGGGGCTGGAGCATCGGTGGGCTGCGCTCTGGGAGGTCACCGCGGATCGCGGCGCGCTGCCCGCGCTGGCGCCCCGGGAGGTGGACCTCTGGGTGATCAGCGTCAAGAGCCCCCTGCCCCCGCCGGAACTGAACCACATGATGGCCGAGGTGGGCGCCCTGCCCATCCTGCTCGCCCTGAAGGCCGACGGACCCGCCCTGGAACCGAAGGCACTGGCCGCCTGGGGCGCCCTGGGTTCCGTGCGCTGGGGGGTGCTGGGACCGGAGCCGCCGGTGCCGGGCCTGCGTCCCCGTTCCAGTCCCACCACTCAGCTGAGTGCCTCGCAGGCCCTGGCCTTCGGGCTGGTGGGCGCCAGCACGGCCATGCAGGATGTCCTGGCGCGGGCCCGCAGCGCCGCTGCCACCCGGGCCACGGTCCTGCTCCTGGGCGAAAGCGGCACGGGCAAGGAAGTCATCGCCCGCGCCATCCACCGCATGAGCGCTGACGCGAGCCAGCCCTTCGTGGCCGTGCACTGCGGGTCCATTCCCGAGAACCTGCTGGAGTCGGAGCTGTTCGGCTACAACAAGGGCGCCTTCACGGATGCCCGCAAGGACACCCCGGGCAAGTTCCGCGAGGCCCATGGCGGGACCATCTTCCTCGACGAGGTCGGCACCATGCCCCTGGCGGCCCAGGTGCGCCTGTTGCGGGTGCTCCAGGAGCGCGAGGTGCAGCCGCTCGGTGGCGGCGCTCCGGTCAAGGTGGATGTGCGGGTGGTGACCGCCTCCAACGTGGACCTGTGGAAGAAGGTGCAGGACGGCAGCTTCCGGGAGGACCTCTTCTACCGGCTCGAGGTGGTGCCCATCACCATGCCGCCCCTGCGTGCCCGGCCGGAGGAGGTGCCCTTCCTAGCCCAGCACTTCCTGAACCGGAAGGCCCGCGAGCACGGACTCTACCCCAAGGCCCTGCACCCCAGCGTGGATCCGCTGCTCATGGCGCTGCCCTGGCCCGGGAATGTCCGCCAGCTGGAGAACGCCATCGAGCGGGCCATTGTCCTGTCCGACAAGCGGCCCGTGCTCACCCGGGAGGACTTCGCCTTCCTTGCCGAGCGCCGCGGCGACTTGGCTACGGAGCCGGGCCCTGTGGCCGAGCTTCGGTTCACCGAAGCCTTCGCTCCCCGCGAACCGGCCCCGGCCTTCGGCATGGACCTGCCGCCAGAAGGCCTGGACCTGAACCAGGTGGTGTCGGGCATGGAGAAGACCTTGATGCTGCAGAGCCTCGCCATCACCCGCGGCAACAAGAAGCGCGCGGCGGATCTCCTGGGCCTCAAGCGCACCACCTTCCTCGAGAAGATGAAGCGCCTGGACCTTGAGGATCCCCCCGAGGCGGAGGCGGAATAGCCTCCTGCTAAGATCTCCGCATGGTGAGCGCGATACATCTGCGATGGAAACTGGGCGTGCCGGATCCCCAGGAGGAAGGCCTCTGCGCCTGGCTGGAGGCGGTGGGTTCCTCGGCCTTCTACCGCGAGGCGGATCCGCCCCGGGCCTGCTATGCCTACTTCCCGCCGGACCTGGCGCCTCCGGACACCGGGGGCCTGGCGGCCTTTCCCGGCGTCTGCCTGTTGGCGGCCGAGCGCTTCGGCGACGAGGACTGGCTGGCCAAGAGCCGCGAGGGCTTCGGCGCCTTCGAGGTGGGTTCGCGGTTCCACGTACGTCCCCTCTGGGAGCCAACGCCGGGACCCGCGGACCGTCTGGACCTGGTGGTGAACCCGGGCCTGGCCTTCGGCACCGGAGGCCACGAGACTACGCGGCTCTGCATGACCCTGCTGGAGGAGCTCGCTGACGCCGGCCGCCTGCAGGGCCCGGTCCTGGACATCGGCGCGGGGACGGGCATCCTGTCGCTGGCGGCCTTCCTGCTGGGCGGACAGGGCCTCACAGCCTTCGACATCGACCCGGACTGCGGCCCGGCCATGCAGGAGCTGATGGAGCTGAATGCGCACCTGCTGAAGGGCGTTACCCCCTATGCGAGCTTCGTTGGCACCCTCGACCATCCGCGGGTGACCGGCCCCTACATGGGCCTGCTCGCCAACATCCTGCTCGTAACCATCCAGGAGCTGCTGCCCCGCATGGCGGAGGTCACAGCGCCCGGGGGCTGGCTCATCGCCAGCGGCATCCTGGCGGAGCGTACGGACGAGGCCCTGGTGAGCCTGGTCACCCAGGGCTTCCGGCCCGAGAAGGTGCTGACTGAAGGCGAGTGGATTGCGATTCTCGCCGTGCGGGTGCCCGCATGACGCGCTCCAACCGGCCCATCGGCGTCTTCGACTCGGGCATCGGCGGCCTGACGGTGATCCATGCGCTGCGCCAGCTGCTGCCCCAGGAGGACCTCGTCTACCTCGGAGACACGGCGCGGCTGCCCTACGGCACCAAGAGTCACCGGACCATCGAGCGCTACACCTTGCAGATGGGTGAGCTGCTCCAGCGCCACGATCCCAAGCTCGTCGTCATCGCCTGCAACACCGCCAGCGCCCACGGCCTGGATGCCCTGCAGGCCGTCAGTCCCTGCCCGGTCATCGGCGTGATCCAACCTGGCGCGGAGGCCGCGGCCGAGCACTCCGGTGCCGTCGGGATCATCGGCACCCTGGCCACCGTGAGCAGCGAGGCCTACGAGGTCGCCATCCGCCGCCGTGATCCCGGCAAGGTGATCTTCAGCGTGGCCTGCCCTCTGCTGGTGCCCCTGGCGGAGGAGGGCTGGTTCGACGATCCCGTCACGGACAGCATCTGCCGCCGCTACATGAACCAGCTCCCCTTCGAGGTCAAGACGGTGGTTCTGGGCTGCACCCACTACCCGACCCTGATGACGAGCCTGGAGCGGAGCCGCCCAGGCACCCACTGGATCGACAGCGGCCGCGTCACCGCCAAGGCCGTGGATCGGCTCCTGAAAGGCAGCCTCGGCTACCGCACCGAGAGCGCCCGGGGGTCCCTGCGGGTCCAGCTCACGGACGCCAGCAGCCGCCTGAAGGAAGTGGGCAGCCGCTTCCTCGAGGAAGAACTGGGCGACATCGAAGTCGTCGAGATCTGAGCCTCAGGCGGGCAGGGCACCTGGCAGGGTGAAGACGACGGCGGTGCCGTTGCCTTCGGTGCTGTCGATACGGATCTCGCCACCGTGGTTCCGCACGATCTCGCGGCAGATGCTGAGGCCGAGGCCCGTGCCCTCGCCTTCGGGCTTGGTCGTGAACATGGGGCGGAAGACCTGGCCCATGAGTTCGGCGGGGATGCCCTGCCCGGAGTCACGGAAGCGCAGCTCCCACCAGAGTCCGCCCGGGGAACTTTCCTCGCCGGGGGCCACCGAGATCCGGACCGAACCCCCGCTGGGCATGGCGTCGATGGCGTTGTTCATGAGGTTCAGGAACAGCTGCTCCATCTGCTTGCGGTCCACGTCGAGGCCGCAGTCGGTGGGGGCCATGGCCTCCACAGTGATGCCGTGGGCTGCCAGGGTGGGGGCCCAGAGCTGCTGCAGATCCTCGAACAGGTCCGCGAAGGACTGGGGCTGCTGTTGGAGCTGGGGGCGCCGCGTGAGGTCCAGCAGGCGCCGCACGATGTCGCCCACCCGCTGGATCTGTGCGTGGATCACCCGGAGGCGCTCCCGGGTCTTGTCCGGCAGGTCCTTCTGGGCGTCCAGCAGCTGCAGGTGGCCGGTGACGAGGTTCAGGGGTGTTCCTACCTCATGGGCGAAGGTGGCCGTGAGCTGGCCGGCCACGGCCAGGCGCTCCTGAGCCCCCAGCTCCTCCCGGAGGAGGGCGTTGCGCTCCACCAGGGCGGCCAGCTCGCGGTTCTTGGTCTGCAGCTCCGAGAGGGCCACATCGATGCGGTCCTGCAGGTTGGTATTGAGGCCGCGGATCTCGCGGATGAGCGCCTCGCGCTCTTCCCCGGCCAGCTCCAGCTGCACGGCCATGTCGTTGAAGCGGGCGGCAATGAGGCCCAGCTCGTCGCTGCGTCGCACCGGCGCGCGGGCGCCGGACTCGCCCCGCTCCAGCCGCTGCATGGTCAGCGCCATGGCCTCGATGGGGTCGCTGATGAGCACGCGGAGGATGAGCCAGAGCAGGATGAACTCGCCCAGCAACACGCCGGGCAGGGTGCGGTAGGTCCGCTTCAGGTTGTTGTCCCAGACCACCTCCCAGCGCTCCAGATCGCAGTAGGCGCGGATGAGGCCCAGGGGGGGCTGGTTCCCCTTGCGGCTGCGGATGGGCAGGTAGACCTTCCAGGCCTGCCGCCCGGTGTTCAGGTCCACCAGCTCGGCCTGGGGACCGGGCAGGGACAGGTAGGAGCCGATCTCGGGGCCCCAGTCCACCAGGGTCTCGTCCCCGGAGGAGCGGACCAGATCGACCTCGTTGCCCTTGCCCACTCGGCGGAAGACATCGATCTGAAAGATGCTGCGGTCAGGCCCCGCAATGCTCGCCAGCACCTGGTCCAGCTTGTCGGGATCCTTGAAGGTGGGGTCCCGCTCCAGGATGTCTGTCTCCACCGTGGCGGCGGTCTCGATGGTCAACCGCTTGGAGTAGTTCTCGAGCTCGCGCCGGCTATTGCGCACGATGGAGTAGGCCACGGCCACGGTGAGCACGCTGGTGACCAGCCCCAGCAGCAGGAACAGCTTCGCGTGGAGGCTGCGCAGCCAGGCCAGAGGGCGGAGCCGCACCTGCCAGAAGCTCATGGCCGGCTCTCTTTGAGCAGAGGCAGGCCCAGGGCCGGCCTCAGGTCATCAGCGAAGGCTGCGGGAGCCTGCCCCTCGGCGGCGGTGACGAAGGCATAGAAGACCGAGCGACGGGCCTCGGCCACATCGCCAATGAGCTCCAGGACGCCCCCGCACAGCGTGGCGCGGTCGTGGGTGCGGAGGCGGGCCTCGGCCTTCCAGAGCAGGGCCTCCAGGGCCGCCAGGTCATGGTGGTTCCCCAGCAGTGTCTGCAGCTCCCGCAGCTTCTTCTGCACCGTCTCCGGAGGCAGGGCGAAGGCTCCCTCCAGGGCCTCCACGGCGTAGCGCAGCTTCTTGATCCGGACCCGGGCCTTGTGCAGGGCGGTCGGATCCTCCTGAGCCGAGAGCGCCGCCAGGTCGCCCAGGGCGGCGGCGATGCGGGGCTCCAGACAGCTCCAGGCCGCCTCCTGCAGCGAGGTGGCCTGGAAGGGATCGGGCAGGGAGGGCACCGACCGCAGTCGCGCTAGGTCCGGCAGCCGGAGGCGATGCAGCTCCTTGGCCATGGTCCGCCGGGCCTTCGCGCGGCCCCGGTCCACCTGCTCCAGCAGGTGCTCGAGGACGGCGGCCTGGGTGTTGCTCCTGGCCTCGAGATGGTGCGCCCGGAGGTGGTCCGCATGGACATCGAGTTCCCGGGGCAGGCCCAGGACGTCCACCAGGCCCTTCAGCGCTCGCCGCTGGCCCTTGTGGCCCGGATAGACCTCCGGATCCACCAGGTCCAGCACGGCGCCCAGGCGCCGGGCCGCCACCCGGACCTGGTGCAGCTGCTCCATGTCCTCAGCCCAGTGCGTCTGGCCGAGCAGCTCCTGCAGGCGCGCCAGGCGCACCTCGAGGGCGCGGTGGAGCAGGATCGCCAGGTCGGCTGGATGCATCCCATGATTCTAGACGCAAGGCGTGAAAGCGAAAAAAAAACGGAGTAAGCTGGAGAACTTATGGAACACATCCACATCAAGGGTGCCCGCGAGCACAACCTGAAGAACCTGGACCTGTCGCTGCCTCGTAACCAGCTGGTGGTGATCACGGGCCTGTCGGGTTCGGGCAAATCGAGCCTGGCCTTCGACACTCTCTACGCCGAAGGTCAGCGGCGCTACGTCGAGAGCCTGTCGGCCTACGCCCGCCAGTTTCTGGACCAGATGGAGAAGCCCGATGTGGACAGCATCGAGGGGCTGTCCCCGGCCATCTCCATCGAGCAGAAGACCACCAGCAAGAACCCCCGGTCCACGGTGGCCACCGTGACCGAGATCTACGACTACCTGCGCCTGCTC
>CAIRAS010000410.1 GCA_903876615.1 uncultured Holophagaceae bacterium | reverse complement strand
AGGGGGTTTGCTAGGCTGGAGGGACGCATTGCCATCCATCATGCCTGAATCCGAGGTCCACCTATGCCTGTGACCAAGATCCTGATTGCCAACCGGGGTGAGATCGCCTGCCGGGTCATTCGCACCTGCCGGGAGATGGGCATCCCCACGGTCGCGGTGTTCTCGGAGGTGGATCGCGGCGCGCTCCACGTGCGCATGGCCGACGAGGCCTACTGCATCGGCCCCGCCCCGGCGCGGGAGAGCTACCTGGTCCTCGAGAAGATCATCGACGTCTGCCGCCGCAGCGGCGCGGACGCCGTGCATCCAGGCTACGGCTTCCTGTCGGAGAACGCCGGGGCCGCCCGAGCCTTCGCTGCCGCCGGCATCACCTTCATCGGACCCCGGCCCGAGTCCATCGAAAGCATGGGCTCCAAGACCGCCGCCCGGGTGGTGGCCATCGAGGCCGGCTGTCCCGTGGTGCCGGGCATCCAGGAGACCATGGCCGACGAGGCCCTGCTGGAAGCCTCGCTGAAGATCGGCTTCCCGGTGATGCTCAAGGCCGCCATGGGTGGCGGCGGCAAGGGCATGCGCCTGGTGCACAACCCCGAGGAGTTCACGTCGGCGCTGGCCCGGGCCCGGGGCGAGGCCCTGTCCTCCTTCGGCGATGACAGCGTCTATGTCGAGAAGGCCATCGTCCAGCCCCGCCATATCGAGATCCAGATCTTCGGGGACAACCACGGCAACCACGTCTACCTGCATGAGCGGGAGTGCTCCGTGCAGCGGCGCCATCAGAAGGTCATCGAGGAAGCTCCCAGCCCCCACGTGACCCCCGAGATGCGCAAGGCCATGGGCGAGGCGGCCCTGAAGGTCGCCAAGGCCGTGAACTACGTCGGCGCCGGGACGGTGGAGTTCCTAGCGGACATCCACCGCAACTTCTACTTCCTGGAGCTGAACACCCGCCTGCAGGTGGAACACCCGGTCACCGAGTGGATCACGGGCCTGGACTTGGTGAAGTGGCAGATCCTGGTGGCGCGCGGCGAGACGCTGCCCATGACCCAGGAGGAGATCCCCCTGAACGGCTGGTCCATCGAGTGCCGCGTCTACGCCGAGGATCCCGACAAGAACTTCATGCCGAGCCCCGGGAAGATCACCTTCCTCCGCACCCCCAGCGGCCGCAACGTGCGCGATGACGGCGGGGTCTACGAGGGTGCCGAAGTGCCCATGTTCTACGACCCCATGATCAGCAAGCTGAGCACCTGGGGCCCCACCCGCATCGAGGCCATCGAGCGGATGCGCGCCGCCCTCGGCGAGTACCGCATCGGCGGCATCCGCCACAACATCGCTTTCCACGAGGCGCTGATGGAGCACCCCCCCTTCCGCGAGGGCGCCCTGCACACGGGCATGCTGGATCAGCCTTTCTGGAAGAAGACGGAGCATGGTCCCGATCTGAAGTTCGCCGTGGCCGCAGCGCTGCTGCACGAGCTCGAGACCGAGCAGCGCCGGGCCGCCCAGCCCGCCGCCAACGGCGATGGCAAGCCAGATGTCTGGAAGCAATGGGGCCGGTTCAACCGGCTGTAGGAGAGTCCCGATGAAACGAACTCTGACGCTCGGCAAGGAATCCAAGGACGTGGAGCTCATCCACCAGGATGGCGTGACCACGCTGGTCTGGGAGGGCGAGAGCCACCCCGTGGACATCCAGGAAATGGAACCCGGCTGCTACTCGATCCTCATGGACTCCCGCTCCGTGGAGGTGCGCCTGGACCAGGCCAAGTCTCTGGACCCGGAGAGCCACGCCTACCGCGCCATGCTCTATGACGGCGCCTACGAGTTTGCGCTCACGGATCCCCGGCGGGCCCTGCTCGGAGCTTCAGGTGGCGCGGGCGCCAGCGGTGGCATCCTGACCTCCCCCATGCCCGGCAAGGTGGTCAAGCTGCTCGTCGCCAAGGGCGACACGGTCCAGGAAGGCCAGACCCTCGTCGTCATGGAAGCCATGAAGATGCAGAACGAGCTGAAGACGACCATCGCCGGAACTGT
>CAIRAS010000409.1 GCA_903876615.1 uncultured Holophagaceae bacterium | reverse complement strand
TGGCGCCGCTGGGACTCTGGATGGCGGTGTTGACGCCGATGAGCCGGCCCGCACTGTCCAGCAGCGGCCCGCCGCTGTTGCCGGGGTTGATGGCGGCATCGGTCTGGATGACTCCCGCGATGCGGCGCCGGGTGACGCTCTGGATCTCCCGGCCCAGGGCGGACACCACCCCGGTGGTGAGGGTCTGGTCCAGGCCAAAGGGGTTGCCGATGGCCAGCACGGACTGGCCCACCTGCAGGTCGGCGCTGGTGCCGAGGGGGAGGGGGTGCAGCTTCGGCGGCGCCTTGGCCAGCTGCAGCACCGCAAGGTCCTTGTCCGGCGAGCCGCCCACGTAGGAGGCCTCGTGGCGGCTGCCGTCCGCCAGGGTGATGGTGGCCCGGGCCGCGCCCTGGATGACGTGGAAGTTGGTCACCACGTGGCCCTCCGCATCCCAGATGAAGCCCGTGCCGGAACCCGCCGGCACCTCCACCACCTCGAAGCTGAAGAAGCCCCGGCTCCGCTCCTCGGTGGTGGTGATGTAGACCACGCTGGGGGCGGCTTCCTTGAACCGCTGGACCGAGATCCGCTCCCAGTCGTAGAGGGCGCCCCGGGGCTCCACCGGGCGGGGGCGGGCGGTCCCGGGAGCAACCGCATGACCGCACCAGCCCGCGAGCAGGCTGGCGGCAATGACTCCGAGCACGAGCAGGGGCTTGCGCATGAAGGCTCCTCGGGGGCCGAGTGTACCCGCGGCGCGGCCCCGCTGGGAGGGGGGCGGGGGCAGCGTGCCGTTTCCAACATCAGATTTCTGGTTATCGGCCTTGCTCCGCTCATTTGGACCTTCAAAGATCTCCACGAAGGACACGAAGAACTTGCCCAAAGGGGCACGAAGGCGCGGGCATCGTGCCGACAGGGCATCCGGGCCCGAGGCCCCCGGTCGCGTGCGACCGGCCAAGGGGGCGGCGGCTGGAACGGCTTGCTGGGGCCGCAGCCAGCCGCCGCCCCCTTGGGGATGCCCGTGGTGAGTCAGGGCGCATTCGTGTGCTTCCTGCGCCCGCAGGGCATCTTCGTGGCCTTCGTGGAGGGCGTTTGTAGCAGAGTCTGGCCGACTACCAGGCTCAGAGCTTGAAGGATCCCACCACCGCCCGGAGACCCTCGGCCACGCGGGCCAGTTCGTCCGAGGTCTTGGCGATCTCCTGGACCGTGGAGGCCAGCTCGTGGGTGGCGGAGGCGTTCTGGGCGAGGCGGCCCGTGGTCTGCCCCATCATCGCGGCCACCTCCTGGCCCGTGCGCTCCTGGTCCCGCGACAGGCCGTCGATCTCCCGGATGCTCTCGGCCACGCCGTCGATGCGCTCCCGGATCGCCGTGAGGCTGGCCAGGGTGCTGTCCACGCCCTGCACGCCGCCCGCGACGGCCTCCTGGGTGCGCAGGATGAGCCCCTCGATCTCCCGGGCGGCTCCGCCGGAGCGCTCGGCCAGCTTCCGGACCTCTTCGGCCACCACGGCGAAGCCCTTGCCCTGGGCGCCGGCCTTGGCGGCCTCGATGGCGGCGTTCAGGGACAGCAGGTTCGTCTGGCGGGCGATCTCCTGGATGACGGTGACGGCGTTCACGATCTGGCCGGTGACCTGCTTGATGTCGGCCATGCCCTGGGCGGTGCCCTGGCCGGTCTCGGCGCTGCGGCTGGTCTCCTGGACCGCCTCCTGGCTGCGGTGTTCCGCTTCCCGGGTGCGGGTGGCCACCCGGCCCGCGCTGCCGCCCAGAGCCAGCAGCGCTTCGGCGACGCCCTCGCCGGCCACCTTCAGGTCTTCGCTCACGCCGGCGATCTCGTTCACGGCCTGGGCCATCTGCTCCGCGGAGGCGGCGAGCTGGGTGCTGCCCGAGGCCACCCGCGCCGCGTATTCCGACACGTCCAGGACGGTCTTCCGCATGCTGCTGTTGTAGTCATTGAAGGCCTGGGCGGCCTGCCCGACCTCGTCCTCGGAGCTGACCTCGATCTGCTGGGCGAGGTCGCTGTTGCGCAGGCCCTGCACCAGGTGGCGGAGCGGGAGGATCATCCGGCGGGACAGGCTCCGCGCCAGGAAATAGAGGAGCAGGGCGATGGCCAGGATGCCCGCCAGCATGGTGAGGGCGATGCCGCGGATGGTGCGGTCCACATCGTCTACGTAGATGCCGGTCCCCACGGTCCAGCCCCAGGGCGCGAAGGTCCGGACGTAGCTCTGCTTGGGAAACAGCCCCGGCTGGCCTGGCTTGGGGAACTCGTAGGCATGGAAGCCGCCGGCCGGGTTCTGGGCCACACGTTCCATGTCCCGGAAGAGCTTGGCCAGGACGGGATCACCCAGGTCGTCCGTGAGTTTGCCCGCCCAGTCCCGGCGGATGGCGTGGGTGATCATCCGGGGACCCGGACCCTGGATCCAGAGGTAGTTCGTCTGGTCGTAGCGGAGGTTCTCGATGATCTCCTTGCCCCGGGCGTGGGCGGTCTCCAGGCTCCGCTTCCCCGCCTGGACCTGGGCTTCCTGCTCCTGGAGGAGGGTGATCGCCAGGTCCACGACCTGCTTCAGCCCGTCCTGCTTGGAGGTCAGCACGGACCGGTGGAGGGTCGGCAGTACGTAGGCTCCGAAGAACAGCACGAAGAGCACCACGGGTACGAGGCTGAGGGCCAGGACCTTGCCGGCGAGAGAGCGGAACCGGAAGCCGCTGGGGAGGTTCATGAAGGCTCCAAGCAGTGCGAGTGAGAAGACCTTTTCGTCCGCAGAGAGCTAAGCTTTACTTTAAGTAATATTGAAAATAACAAATAAGCAAAATTTGCTTACAGGGCTTGACGCGAATTGGATAAGAACGAGATTTCTTCGGGGACCAGGTCCCGTTTTCGCCACCCGTGGGGAGGGCGAAGCGGGGGGTCTGCGTCCCCCATCCAAGGAGGCGTTATGACGATTCTCCGCACCCGCGCCCCTCAGGCGCTGCAGACCACGGCCTTGGCCCTGGAGCCCTTCCGGCTCATGCGTGATTTCATGCGCTGGGATCCGCTCCGGGACCATGACCTGGGAGGACCCGAAGTGGCCTTCATGCCGAGCTTTGACGTGAAGGAGACCCCGGATGCCTACCAGTTCAAGGCCGACCTCCCCGGCATCATCGAGGCCGATCTGGAGATCAGCCTCGAAGGGACCCGCCTCACCGTGGCGGGCAAGCGCGAGGACGAGCTCCTCAAGGAAGGCGAGCGCACCCATCTGTCGGAGCGGAGCCATGGCCGGTTCAGCCGCACCTTCACCCTGCCCGAGGATGTGGAAGGGGAGAAGGTGGTGGCCGAGCTCCGCAATGGTGTGCTGACCCTGATGGTGCCCAAGCGGCCCGAGGTCCGGCCCCGCAAGATCAACGTGAGCCTGGGTTGAATGTTCTCCGGGGGTTCCACGCTCCGCTGCGCTGCGCGAACACCCCCGGGCCCCCGCGCCAAGTCCCGGCCGAGCCGGGCCGTGGCTTGAAGCTGTCCGGGGGTTCCCGGGGTGGGGTGGGGTTTCAGTTATAGGACAAGTTCGGCGGGCCGGAGGTGCCCAGCTTGGTGGGCGCGGGCGTGTGCCCTCAGGGTGTTCGCGTCCGCGCCAGCAGGTGGGTCACGCCGTGGGCGTAGTAGTCCAGCAGGGGGGCCTTGTGGGGTGGCAGCACCAGGTGCCCGTCCACGGACAGGAGGATGCGCCGCAGGGTCAGCACCCGCAGGCCCACCTCGAAGGTGCGCTGGAAGGAGCCCCGGGGCAGGTGCAGGGGCAGGCCCCGCTCCTGGGCCCGGGCCAGGGTCTCCAGTACCTGGTCCCGGAAGGGGGCGCGGCCCGGAGCCTCGCCGCCCAGCTCCCGGTAGACCCAGGCCACCACGGCCACGGGGGTGATGGGGACCTCGTTTCCCACGGCCTGCAGCAGGTCCGCCGCGAAGGCCTCCAGGAGGGGCCGACGGGCCTCCCAGTCCAGCTCGCGCAGGTCGGCGCCCCCCAGGGCCGTGGCGGCGTGGATGGGGGTGCCGAAGTTGGCCACCGCGTAGCCGAAGCGGTGGAAGCGGCGGGTGGCCCCCCGCCAGACCAGGCCCAGCAGCCAGAGGGAGGTGCGCCGCAGCAGGGCCAGGGGGCCGCGCTTGGGCTTGCCGAGGCCCTCCCGCACCAGGTTGCTGTCCTCCACCACCCGGTCGTAGTTGATGCCTACAGGAATGAACACCAGGTCCTTGGCCCCGGCCCGCAGCATGTAGTCCAGCAGGCCCAGCTTGGGGGCCTGGAGCCGGCCGTCCCGGCTGAGGCCGCCCTCCAGGAAGATGCCCTGGGTGGTGCCCTGGGCCACGGTGCGCTGCACGTAGCGCTCCAGCACCGCGTGGTAGAGCGGGTCCCGGAAGCGGCGCC